>NZ_RZTO01000394.1:0-5584 GCF_003997225.1 Mesorhizobium sp. M2C.T.Ca.TU.002.02.1.1 | reverse complement strand
GCGCCGAGCAGTCGCGTTCGAAAAGATGCACGGCATTGCCGAAATTGTCGCCGAACACTTGGCACTCGATATGGCGTGGCTTGTCGACATATTTTTCGACCAGCACGCGGTCGTCGCCAAAGGCGGCTTTCGCCTCGCGGCGCGCTCCGGAAAGCGCCTCAGAGAAATCGTCGGGATGGTCGACGCGCCGCATGCCCTTGCCGCCGCCGCCGGCGCGCGCCTTGATCAGAACGGGGTAGCCGATCTCGCGCGCCTTGGACGCAAGCAGCACGATCTCCTGCGCCTCGCCGTGATAGCCCGGCACCACCGGCACGCCGGCCGCCTCCATCAGCCGCTTGGCGGCGTCCTTCAATCCCATGGCCCGGATCGAGGCGGCGGACGGCCCGATGAAGACGAGGCCGGCAGCCGTCACCTGGTCGACGAAATCGGGGTTCTCCGACAGGAAGCCGTAGCCCGGATGGATCGCCTCGGCACCGGTGGCGAGTGCCGCCGCCACGATCCTGTCGCCGCGCAGATAGCTTTCACCGACGGGCGAGGGGCCGATATGCACCGCCTCGTCGGCCATCTCGACATGCAGGGCCTTGGCGTCGGCGTCGGAATAGACGGCCACGGTCCGCACGCCGAGCTTGCGGGCGGTACGGATGACGCGGCAGGCGATCTCGCCGCGATTGGCGATCAGGATCTTGCCGAACATGGAGCCTCCGCAGCCAGGATGTGTTGCAGGCGGCGCTGGCGATCCTTCGCGCCCCCCTCTGTCCTGCCAGCATGTCCAAGCAGACAAATTGTTCGAATCGCTCATGCAGCTCAGCCTTCCCCAATGGCAGCAACGGCCCGTCGGTATAGCTCCGCCATCGGCTCATCGAAGCAGCAGAAAGTAACCATCTCCGGCACTATGTTGCGCCGCAGGAAGTCGCTCACGGTGCCAACAGCGATCCCGGTCGCCTGGTCTTTCGGAAAGCGATAGATGCCGGTCGAGATCGCCGGAAACGCCACCGTCCGGCATTCATGGCCGAGCGCGATTTCGAGCGAGCGCCGGTAGCAGGAGGCGAGCAACTCGGCTTCGCCCTTGCCGCCGCCTTGCCAGAGCGGCCCGACCGTGTGGATGACATAGCGCGCCGGCAACCGATAGCCCTTTGTCAGCTTGGCATCGCCGGTCTTGCAGCCATGCAGCGTGCGGCACTCGGCGACCAGCTCAGGCCCTGCTGCGCGGTGTATGGCGCCGTCGACGCCACCGCCACCGAGCAACGAGGAATTCGCTGCGTTGACGATGGCGTCGACCGCGAGCCTGGTGATGTCCCCGGTGTGGATGCGAATCCTGTCGCCGAAAGCGCTCATCGTTACATCCTGAACACGCCGAACTTCGTCTCCTCGATCCCGGCATTGAGCGCCGCCGAAAGGCTCAGCGCCAGCACCTCGCGCGTCCTGGCAGGATCGATGATGCCGTCGTCCCACAGCCTGGCCGAGGAATAGAGCGGGTGGCCCTCATGCTCGTATTTCATCAGGATAGGCTTCCTGAACTTCGCTTCCTCCTCGGCGCTCCATTGGCCGCCCTTGCGCTCGATGCCTTCGCGCTTGACCATGGCGAGCACGGTGGCCGCCTGCTCGCCGCCCATCACCGAGATGCGCGCATTGGGCCACATCCACAGGAAGCGGGGCGAATAGGCGCGGCCGCACATGCCGTAATTGCCGGCGCCGAAGGAGCCGCCGATGATCACCGTGAGCTTCGGCACCTTCGCCGTGGCGACCGCCATCACCAGCTTGGCGCCGTCCTTGGCGATGCCGCCGGCCTCGTATTTGCGCCCGACCATGAAGCCGGTAATGTTCTGCAAAAAGATCAGCGGAATGCCGCGCTGGCAGCAGAGCTCGATGAAATGCGCGCCCTTCAGCGCGCTTTCCGAGAAGAGCACGCCATTGTTGCCGATGATGCCGACCGGCATGCCATGCAGATGCGCAAAGCCGGTGATCAGCGTAGTGCCGTAGTTCTGCTTGAACTCGTCGAACTCCGAACCGTCGACGAGACGGGCGATCACCTCGCGCACGTCATAGGGCTGGCGCAGATCCGTCGGCACGACGCCGTAGAGTTCGCTCGGATCGTAAAGCGGTTGAATCGGCTTCTGCAAATTCAGGCTTACGGCCTTGTTGCGATTCAGGTTCTTGATGATGCGCCGGCAAATGGCCAACGCATGCTCGTCGTCCATGGCGTAGTGGTCGGCGACGCCGGACAGCCTGGTGTGCACATCGGCGCCGCCGAGCTCCTCGGCGCTGACATCCTCGCCAGTCGCGGCCTTAACCAGCGGCGGGCCGCCGAGAAAAATTGTCGCCTGGTTGCGCACCATGATCGTCTCGTCCGACATCGCCGGCACATAGGCGCCGCCGGCCGTGCAGGAACCCATGACGCAAGCGATCTGCGGGATGCCCGCCGCCGACATGTTGGCTTGGTTGTAGAAGATGCGGCCGAAATGCTCGCGGTCGGGGAAGACCTCGTCCTGGTTGGGCAGATTGGCGCCGCCTGAGTCGACCAGATAGACGCAGGGCAGGTTGTTCTGCAGCGCGATCTCCTGCGCTCTCAGATGCTTCTTCACCGTCAGCGGATAGTAGGTGCCGCCCTTCACCGTGGCGTCGTTTACGACGACCATCACCTCCGTGCCCTCGACGCGGCCGACGCCGGTAATGATGCCGGCCGACGCGATGTCCTCGCCATACATCGACCATGCCGCGAACTGGCCGACCTCGAGGAAGGGTGAGCCGGCATCGAGCAGTTGCGCCAGCCGCTCGCGCGGCAGAAGCTTGCCGCGTGAGACATGGCGTTCGCGGGCTTCATCGGAGCCGCCGCGCTCGACGCTTGCCGCCTTCTCGGAAATTTCGGCGACCAGCCCCCGCATGCACTCGGCATTGGCGCGGAAGGTGTCGGAGGAGGGGGAGATCTGGGTTTGCAGCGTGGCCAAATTTGTCCTCACACCTCTTGATGCCGTTGCGGAACCAGTGTAACAGCCCGCCCCCGGATGCTGCGTGCCAAGCGTGGCATCTTTTGTATGTATGACACCCTCAGGAGGCGACGATGGAAAGCATGAATATGCGTTTCACCAGATGTCTCCCTTCGGCCATGGCCTGACGCCGCCGAAGGGCGGCCTTCCGCGTCCCGAATCTGAGCAAGAGGAACACAGCGCCTGCAGGCGCCGTGGGTGTCATCATGTATTTGCGGTTTGTAACGCCGCTGATCCATCCGAACAGCCGGGTGGAGACCGGCTTTTTTCACGCATCCTGGTATCTGTATCGGAACGGATGCCCGGACTGGATCCATGACGAGCTGGACGATCAGTTCGACTGGTTCAACCGGCATCTGCCCATTCCAGGCCGGGTTGGCCGGCATTTCAAGCGCCGGAATTCGATCTGGGGCATCTGCTGGTTCCATCCGGACGCCAGGGAAGCGATCAGCCGTGCGCGTTATTGCGCCTGGCTGATCGAAGAGGGCGGCTTGCCCGTGCGCCCGATCACGTCGGCACGTCAGCGCGAGGTCCTGTGGCGCGATGCGCATCAGATCGTCGCCAAGCCGACCGACGACCTGCCCAAGGCGTTCGGCTGAGATGGCGGAGAGGGACATCACACCCCCTCCGCCATGATCTCGCGGCCGATCAGCCAGCGGCGGATCTCGCTGGTGCCGGCGCCGATCTCGTAGAGCTTGGCGTCGCGCAGCAGCCGTCCCGTCGGGTAGTCGTTGATATAGCCGTTGCCGCCGAGCAGTTGGATGGCGTCGAGCGCCATCTGCGTCGCCTTCTCGGCCGCGAAGAGCACGCAGCCGGCGGCGTCCTTGCGCGTGGTCTCGCCGCGGTCGCAGGCGGCGGCCACGGCATAGACGTAAGCCCGCGCGGCGTTCATCGTCGTATACATGTCGGCGAGCTTGCCCTGCACCAGCTGGAACGTGCCGATCGGCTGGCCGAACTGCTTGCGCTCGTGCACGTAAGGCACGGCGACGTCCAGGCAGGCGGCCATCAGCCCGAGCGGGCCGCCGGAGAGCACTGCACGTTCATAGTCGAGCCCCGACATCAGCACCTCGACGCCGCGCCCTTCCTCATGCAGCACATTCTCGAACGGCACCTCGACATTCTCGAACACCAGCTCGCCGGTGTTGGAGCCGCGCATGCCGAGCTTGTCCAGCTTCTGCGCGACTGAAAAGCCGGCCATCGTTTTCTCAACGATGAAGGCCGTGATGCCGCGCGAATGGCGTTCCGGATCGGTCTTGGCATAGACCACCATCGTTCCGGCGTCGGGGCCGTTGGTGATCCACATTTTCGAGCCGTTGAGCACATAGCGGTCGTTGCGCTTTTCGGCGCGCAGCCTGAGCGACACCACGTCCGAGCCGGCGCCGGGCTCCGACATCGCCAGCGCGCCGACCGTTTCGCCCGAGCAAAGGGCAGGCAGGTACTTCTCCTTCTGGGCCGGTGTGGCCCAGCGGTTGATCTGGTTGACGCATAGGTTCGAATGCGCGCCGTAGGAGAGGCCGACCGAGGCCGAAGCGCGCGAAATCTCCTCCATCGCCACGACATGCGCCAGATAGTTCATGCCGGTTCCGCCGAAATCGGGGTCGGCGGTGATGCCGAGCAGGCCGAGCGCGCCGAGTTCACCCCACAGATGCGCGGGGAACTCGTTGGAACGGTCGATCTCCGCCGCGATCGGCGCGATCCTGTCCTGGGCGAAGCGCCGCACGGTATCGCGTAGCGCCTCAATGTCGGGATCAAGTCCGAAGCTGAGCGTATTCGTGTACATGCGCAACCTCCCTGCCGTCGATCTTCGCGCCGACGAGCCGCATTGTCATGGAAAGATATGTCGTGGTGACTTCAGCGACCGACAGCCGTTCGCCTGGCCGGAACCAGACGATGACGCCCGTCATCATCTGGATCAGTGCCATGGCGGTGAGCCCGGTATCGTCGACCTGAAAGAGACCGGTTTCGGCGCCGTCGCGCAGGATCGTGCGCAATTCCTTCTCATAGGTCGTGCGCATCTTGAGGATCTGCGTCAGCCTTTCATGCGAGAGGCTGCGCAACTCCATGTTGGAGACATGGGTGGCGTGACGCCGCTCGATGTGGAAAGCGATGTGGTTCTCGACATAGGCGGCAAGGCGGGTCACCGGATCGGCGGTGGCCGGCCGCGCCGCTTCCCAAGCCTTGAGCAGACCCTCCATATGCTCGCGCATCAGCGTGAACAGAAGGTCCTCCTTGGTTGGAAAATAGCGGTAGAGCGCGGCCGCCTGCACACCGACCTCCGCCGCCAACTGCCGCATCGACATCGCCTCGTAGCCCAGCCGCGCGATCAGGCTGACCGCCGCTTCGCGGACGGCCGCTTCGGTCTTTTCCCCGTCGGACCCGGTTGTACGCGCCATATTTGCCTCCGGCGATATTAATAAAACGAACGTTCAATTAATTCAAGGTGGGAAGAAAGCATTCCTCGCCCCCGCAAAGCGGCTAGGAGATTCACACATCTCGTAGGCTCCAGCCACGTGCGATGGATTGGAAGTACTGAAGGCCGTGGCGGAAGGTAATAGGGCCTGGCGGCTTGGACTTGGGATAGCCATCCCATCCTCCGAGCT
>NZ_RZTO01000393.1:0-5586 GCF_003997225.1 Mesorhizobium sp. M2C.T.Ca.TU.002.02.1.1 | reverse complement strand
GGGGGTTGAAGACGCGGTTGACGAGGGCGTGGCCGTTGCGGCCGGCATCGTCGGTCACGCCGCGCCGGGGGCCCACCACCATGGCGGAGCGCTCCGTCTGCAGGACGTTGATCAGCTGCGGCGCATCCTCCGGCGCGTAGGTGCCGTCGCCGTCGGCCATCACATAGATGTCGGCGTCGATGTCGGCGAACATGCGCCGCACCACATTGCCCTTGCCCTGGCGCGGCTCGCGCACGACGATGGCGCCGGCGGCGCGGGCCTTCAGCGCCGTGAGGTCCTTGGAATTGTTGTCGTAGACATAGATCGCGGCCGAAGGCAGCGTCTCGCGGAAGCGCCGCACGACCTCGCCGATCGTCAGCTCCTCATTGTAGCAAGGCAGGAGCACGGCGATGACCGGCTCGTGGCGGACTGCATGCGGCATGTCTGTCTCCGGGCGCCCGACCCAGCCTCCGACCGTCTCTCATGCCGGCCCCGTCGAGCCGTTTTACTATTTATTGAAGCCGTTAAGGCTAGGTTTAAACCGATCCTCTCCTTCAAAGGCCACGGCAAATGGGCACAGCCGAGAACGGCGCCGCCACCTGGAAGTTCGATCTGGCGCTGGCGCTGCTGGCGGCCCTGCTCGCCTTCGCCTTCGACGCGTGGACAGGCTTCGGCCAATTGACCGATGCAGGCGGCGACAACGACAATCTGCTGCGCCTCGTCGAGGTCCGCGACCTGCTGGCGGGCCAGGGCTGGTTCGACCTGCACCAGTACCGGATGGGGCTTGAAGGCGGCTTCGTCATGCACTGGTCGCGGCTGGTCGACGCGCCGATCGCCGGGATCGCGCTTGCCGCCTCGGCGCTCACCGGCAGCAGGCCGCTCGGCGAGGACGCGGCGCAGGTGCTGTGGCCGGCGCTGCTCTTCTGGTCGACCCTGTTCTTCACCGCCCGCGCCGCGCGCAGCTTCGGCGGCGGCGGCGCGGTGCTGCCGGCCATCCTGATCGGCGCCGCCGGCTATTATTTCATCGGCATCTACGACCCCGGCGCGCTCGACCACCACAGCGTCCAGCTGATGCTCACCATGGCGAGCCTCGCTTTGCTGCTCGAGGCGCCTTCCCGGCGCTGGGCCGCGCTGTTGTCCGGCCTCTGCGCCGCGCTGACGCTCGCCGTCGGCATGGAAACCGTGCCTTATGTCGCCACCATCGGCCTTTGCGTGGCGCTGCTGTTCGTCGCCGATCCGGGCGGCGAGCGGACGATCGCGCGGGATTTCGGCCTCGGCTTCGCCGGTGTCGCGGCGCTTGTCTTCGTCGCCACCGTCCCGCCTTCCGCATGGGGCGCGGCGCAGTGCGATGCCTTCTCGGTCGCGCAGTTCTTCGTCGCGGCCATTGCCGGCGCGGGGCTGGCGGTGATCGCCTCTGTCGTGCCCGCCGCCGGCAGTTGGCGGCGACGGCTGGGGTCGCTCGCCGCGTTGGGGGCGGTTCTCGGCCTGGTCGTGGCGGTGCTGTTCCCGCAATGCCTCTCCGCGCCCTACGCCTCGCTCGACCCGCGCCTCAAGGAACTGTGGCTCGACCATATCGACGAGGCCCAGTCGCTGTTCACGCTCATCGTCCGCGATCCGGCGCGCGTCGCGGCGCGCTATGCGACACCGCTGGTCGCGATCATCCTGATGGCGCTGCGTCTGCGCCGCGGCGGCTGGCGGCGGCAGGACAGCCTCGTCGCAGCGCTGCTCGCCGTCGCTTTCGCGGTCGGCGCCTGGCAGGTGCGCGGCACCACCTTCTCGATCGCCTTCGCGGTCGTTCCGCTGTCGGCCTGGATCGCGAAATGGCGGGCGCGGGCCGAAACCAGCGCATCGCTCGGCGTGGCGCTGCGCCTGGTGGCCGTGTGGCTGGTCTCGATCAACCCGGTCTGGACGGGCGTCGCCGCGGCCGCCTCGGTGGCGTTCGAAAAAGACAGTCTCGCCACCGATGGCGCCACCACGGACAGGACGTGCGAGAAGAAGGCCAGTTTCGCGCCGCTCGGCGGCATGTCCGACACCACCGTGCTGACGATCTCCAATCTCGGGGCGCCGGTGCTGGCCTATAGCGGCCATCGCGTCTTCGCCGGCCCCTATCACCGCAATGTCGCCGGCAATCTCCTGGCGCTGGACGCCTTTCTCGGCTCGGCCGATGACGCGCGCGCAATCGTCGAGGCGCATCGTGTCGGCCTTGTCGCCGTCTGCCCCGGCAATGTCGAGACCATGATCCTGACCCGAAAGGCGCCGCAGGGCTTCCTGGCCGGCCTGCTGCGCGGAGCTGTGCCGGACTGGCTCGAACCGGTGAGCGAGAAAGGCAGCCCGATCGAGCTCTATCGCGTCAGGCAAGCCAGCTAAGGGCAATTCCAGGAAAAGTGCGCGGCGGGTTCCGCGAATAGTTGCGTAAGGAGGTTCGAAGCGAACCTTTTTTGGGGGCCTTCGGAAAATCGATTTTCTCGATACTTTTCCTAAACGCTTTGCTGCCAGTGTGAAGAGAAATACCGCCGTAAGAACAGGGACATGATGCAAACGACGTTTGGCACCGGTCAGCCAGGCAAGGAAAACACGGATCTGGCCTTCACGGATTCGTTGACCGGGCTCGGCAACCATCGTCGCTTCTTCGACAAGGTCGATCGCCTGATCAGCGACCGCGCCGACGATCCCGCGCCCTTCACCGTCGGCATCCTCGACCTCGACGGCTTCAAGCCGATCAACGACCTGTTCGGCCACAAGGCCGGCGACGACATCCTGGTCCAGGTGGCGATGCGGCTGCGCGCCTCGATGGATGGCTATTCCACCGTATGCCGCATCGGCGCCGACGAGTTCGCCTATCTCTACCCGATGGTGTTCTCGGAGGAGCAGGCGGCCGAGAAGTCGCGCATGCTGATCGAGATCCTGTCGGCGCCCTACGATGTCGGCGAGCGCACCGCGAGGCTCTCGGCCTCGGTCGGCTGCTCGCTGTTCTATTCCGGCGACGAGACAACCGAGATCCTGATCAACAAGGCCGAAACCGCGCTCTATCATGCCAAGCGTTCGGGTCGCGGCCGCGTCGTCGTCTACACCCGCGAGATGGAGGAGGCGGCCAAGCGCGTCACCCGCATCGAGCAGGCGCTGCGCCGCGCCGTATCGGCCGGCGAGGTCGAGCCGCATTTTCAGCCCATCGTCGACTTGAGCAGCCGCCGCACCATCGGCTTCGAGACGCTGGCGCGCTGGACCGACCGCGACCTCGGCGTCGTGCCGCCATCGGTCTTCATCCCGATCGCCGAGGAGCGCGGCATCATTGGCCCGCTGTCGCAGCTGGTGCTGCGCAAGGCGACCGAGGCGGCGCGCAGCTGGCCGAAGGACCTGTTCCTGTCCTTCAACCTGTCGCCCTCGCAGCTCGTCGACCAGAACACCGGCCTGCATATCCTGGCCATCCTCGACCGCACCGGCTTCGACCCGCGCCGCCTGGAGATCGAGATCACCGAGACCGGCTTGATGAACGACCCGGCCTCGGCCGAGAAGATCGTCGAGGATTTGCGCCGCGTCGGCATCCGCGTCTCGCTCGACGATTTCGGCACCGGCCAGTCCTCGCTCGGCCGCCTGCGCGAATTCCATTTCGACAAGCTCAAGATCGATCGCGCCTTCGTCTCCTCCATCCTCGACGACCGCCCGTCCGAGCACATCATCCGCGCCATCCTCGCCATGTGCGAAGGGCTCGGCATGGATGTCGTGGCCGAAGGCATCGAGGACGAGGCGCAGGCCGATCGCCTCGTCCAGTTCGGTTGCGCCGGCGGGCAGGGCTACCTGTTCGGCAAGCCGGTCGATGCCGACGCCACGCTCGGCTATCTGCGCGATTCCTATCGCGGCGCGCTGCACGCCAAGGCGATTTGACAAGGTCCCCAGCACAGGGATTTTGGCCGGTTCGGCTCTGTTAGCGTTGGCAGCTGGCATGCGTTGGAGGTTAGCCGAAACGCCCATTGCGATCGTCATTCCAGGGCGGAGCAAGGAGCGAAGCTCCGTCGCGGAGACCCTGGAATCCATGCCGTTACCTTCGCCACGGCGTGCAACGGAGCAAAATTCAGCACCGTGGCGGCGCTTCCAAGTCACGGCATGGATTCTATGGTCTTCGCCGCGTCGCTTCGCTCCTTGCTCCGCCATAGAATGACGAGGCTGGGGCGGCTTCAACCATTCCCCGGCGTTTGTGCTGATTTCACGGAAATGAACAGCCGCTACTTTGGCGGCGCGCCGATCATTTGTCTGACATTAGCCGGAAATCCGCCTTTTCACCCTTGCCCCCCGGCCCGGCGTGGCTAGGATGCGCGCCGGCCAAAGGGAGAAGAGATCATGATGCCATCGGCGCGGTTCACCGACCTCGACGGCGCCTCGGTGCTGATCACGGGCGGCGGCTCCGGCATCGGCGCGGCGCTGACCGAAGGTTTCATGCGGCAGAACGCGAAAGTCGCCTTCATCGACATCGCCGAGAAGCCAAGCACGGCTCTGGCCGACCGGCTGGAGAAGGAGCTCGGCCGCCGCCCGCTCTACCTCAAGGCCGATTTGCGCGACATCGCGGCGCTGCGCGCCGCCGCGGCCAAGGCGGCCGAGGCGCATGGCGACGTCACGGTGCTGGTCAACAACGCCGCGCTCGACGACCGCCATGCCGTGGAGGATGTCACGGTCGAGTTCTGGGACAACAACCTCGCCATCAACCTGCGGCCGCATTTCTTCACCGCGCAGGCCGTGGCGCCGGGCATGAAGCGCGCCGGCGGCGGCTCGATCATCAACTTCACCTCCACCTCCTATCTGATCAACCATCCCGATATGCCGGCCTATACCGCGGCCAAGGCGGGCATACTCGGCCTGACAAAAGGCCTCGCCGGCAAGCTCGGGCAGAACCGCATCCGCGTCAACGCGGTGGCGCCGGGATGGGTCATCACCGAACGCCAGCGCGAGCTTTGGGTCACGGATGAAGGGCTGGCCGCCCATGTCGCCAAGCAATGCATCAAGGACGTCATGCAACCCGACGACATGGTCGGCACGGTGCTGTTCCTGGCCTCGGATGCCTCACGCATGCTCACCGCCCAGATGCTGATCGTCGACGGAGGCTTCCTGTGAGCGCGGCGCCCGCGGTCGCCGCGCTCGACTGGGGCACGACCAGGCTGCGCGCCTGGCTGCTCGACGGCTCGGGCAAGGTGCTTGCCGAGCGGCGCGGAGACGACGGGCTGATCACCGCCCGCGAAAAAGGTTTTGCCAAGGTGCTGGAAGGCCACCTGGACGCCATGGGCGCGCCGGAGGCGCTGCCGGTCATCATCTGCGGCATGGCCGGCTCCCGGCAGGGCTGGATCGAGGCGCCCTACGTCACCGTGCCGGGGCCGATCGGCGCCATCCTGCGCGGCGCCGCCCGCATCGAGGGCTTGAGCCGCGACATCCGCATCGTGCCCGGCCTCGCGCAGCGCCTGACTGAGGCGCCGGACGTCATGCGCGGCGAGGAGACCCAGCTTGCCGGCGCCGGTTTGCCGGCAAAGGGGCGGCACCTCGTCTGCATGCCGGGCACGCATTCGAAATGGGTCGCTGTCGCGGACGACGCCGTCGAAGGCTTCGGCACCTGGCCGACCGGCG
>NZ_RZTO01000392.1:0-5596 GCF_003997225.1 Mesorhizobium sp. M2C.T.Ca.TU.002.02.1.1 | reverse complement strand
AGCGATGCCCGCGTTCGAACAAGGGGGTCTGCAGGAAATTCTCCAGCTCCCGGATCTGGCGGCTGATGGCCGCCTGGGTGATGTTGAGCTCGTTGGCCGCCTTGGTGAAGCTCAGCAGTCGCGCGGCGGCCTCAAACGAGATCAGGGATATGAGCGAGGGGATGCTGGTACGCAGGGAAGACATAACAAATCTTAATGCCAATCAGGCTTCAGCCGCAAGCAATCGCGGTCGCGACGGCTGGTGATTTCAATGCGCTTTCGTGCGTGTGGCGACAGAATTCCAAAAATCGGACCAAGGCAAGCGAGCCTGATAATTCAATATCTTAAGCGATCCGGCGTCAACCCGACCCACTGTGATTGACAAAACAAATTGTTATGGGTGTCCAAGAATTTTGCGCGTTTACGGCCAGCACCGGCTTCGGCATGTTGACGTTACTGAAAGCGCGATCATAGGACCGGCACCACATGAACGCTCCCCTCGTCGGCACCTCCGCCCATGCGCCCTTCGCGGCCGGCCGTGATCTGTTCAAGACCGTTTCAAGTCATTGGCCGTCCGGCGTCGCGGTGATCACCGCGACCGCCGACGACAAGAGCCTGCACGGCCTGACGATGAGCGCGGTGATCGCGCTCTCGCTGGACCCGATGCAATATCTGATTTCGGTCGACAAGACGTCCAACACGCTGCCGGTGCTGAAGGCCACCAGGCGCTTCTGCATCAACTTCCTGAGCAGCCGGCAACAGGATGTCTGCATGCTGTTCGCCAGCAAGGCAGCGGACAAGTTCGCGTCCGTCAGCCATCGCATCTCCGACACCGGGCTCCCGTTGATCGAGGGGGCGGTCTCGCACATTGTCTGCGATGTGAATTCAGTCATTTCGAGCGGCGATCACGAGATCATGATCGGCGATGTCCGCGACATCGAGCATGCCGGCGGCGATCCGCTCATCCACTTCAAGCGCTCGTTCCATACGGTGCAACCGGGCTGAGCCATCCGCACCTGGCCCGGCACATTGCCGACTGGCTACACCGCCTGGGCATTTCATGCTTGCATGGAAGGCTTGGCAGCATGTGCGCGGAAACGGGTTCCCACTTTCGGCGGACATGCTCTAGGATGGGTCGATGCGGCTTTGTGTGTTTGTGACGACGTTGGGATTCTTGCTGGTGGCGATCGCCGCCGGCATGTGGCCGTCCTGGGCGCTGGCGGCGTCGCTGTCGCCACCCGCCATTACGGTCGTGGCCGTATCATCGCCCGTCACCACGAAGCCGCCGGCCTTCAAGCCCTGCTACCATGCGGTGCGGGCGTCGAACATATCCTGCTTTCCCCAGATCGGCCTGCCGGGGAGCGCGACCGGTGGCGAGACCCGGAATTCCGGACATTGCGTTCCTGTGACGGGCGCGCCTGCAACAAGGCTCATCTTCCGCGAAACGGAACCGCGCCCGCCCCGGCCCTCCTTCATCGCCTGAAATCGGCGCGCGCGGGTGGCTAGCCGCCTGCGTGCTTCTTTCATCCATGAAGGGCGGCGGTGCCGCTCCAGAGGTCATCTTATGCTCAACGAAAATCCGATCGGCCGCCGGCGCTTCCTGCTTGGCGCCTCCACCCTTGCGGCAAGCGCGGCACTGTCTTTCCTGCCGGCCCGCGCCCAGGAAGGCCTGACACCAGAACAGGTCCTCAATGATCCCGATATGCCGTTCGTCGGCGCCAAGAATCCCGACATCACGATCGCCGAGTTCATGGACTATAACTGCCCGTATTGCCGCAAGAGCCATCCGGAACTGAAGAAGCTCCTTGCGAGCGACCGCAAGGTGCGGGTCGTCTACAAGGACTGGCCGGTGTTCGGTCCGGTTTCCGAATATGCCGCCCGCCTGGCGATTGCGGCCAAATGGCAGGGAAAATATGAAGCCGCGCACGACGCGCTGATGTCGTCGCCCAAACGCTTCCAGCAGAATAAGGAAGTGACGGCCGTGTTGACCAAGGCCGGCATCGACATGGCGAAGCTGGACAAGGACGCCGTGGCGCACAAGGCCGACATCGACAAGCTCATCGCGCGAAACGCCCTGCAGGCCGATACGATCGGCCTGCAGGGCACACCGTCATGGCTGGTGGAGTCCTTCATCGTCTTCGGCGGCCTCAGCCACGCCCAGTTGCAGGAGGCCGTGGCGGAAGCGCGCCGCAGGAAAAAAGCGGCCGCCGGCAAGTAGTATCCGTGCCTTCGCGGAGGTTGCCGGCCATCCGGCATGGCAACCTCCGGCGCTCTTGGATCAAGTCTTAAAGCAGGTCGCGTGAAAAAGGATTCACGCGACCTGCTTTAAGTTTTTGCTTTCAAGCATGTCTTTGTCCCGAAACCGAGCCCACTTTCGGGAGACATGCTTTAGGCGATGAATGCTTCGGCCACGCCGCGAATGCCTGCGGCATCGAGCTTGTAATGGGCATAGAGATGGGTCGGCGGCGCGATCAGGCTGTATTCGTCATAGATGCCGTGGCGTTTGAGCTTCACGCCGATCCCCTCGTCGGCCAGCACTTCAGCCACCGCGCCGCCAAGGCCGCCCAGGACGTTGTGCTCTTCGACCGTCATGATCTTCTTCGAGCGGGAGGCCGCTTCGAGAATGGCGTCCCGGTCGAGCGGCTTGATGCACGCCATGTCGATCACGCCGACTGAGCGCCCGTCCGCATTCATGGCGCTCGCGGCCTCGAGCGCGCCGTGCACGGCCATCCCGCAAGCGATGATCGTCAGTTCCTCGCCCTTCAGGTGCTCATGCGCCTTGCCGAACTTGAATGTCGGCGTCTCCTTGTAGACGACGGGATCGCGGCCGCGGCCGATGCGGAAATAGATCGGCTTGTCGTAGTCGGCGGAAGCGCGGATCGCCGCTTCCAGTTGCGGACCGTCCGCCGGCGAGACCACCGCGAGATCGGCGATCGAGCGCATGATGGCGATGTCTTCCGTCGCGTGGTGCGATGTGCCGTAGAAGCCGAGCGAGATGCCGGTGTGATGGCCGACGAGGCGGACCGGCTGCGCGGAATAGGCGACGTCCATCCTGATCTGCTCGCAGACGAGCAGAGCCAGGAAGGAAGCGAAGGTCGCCACGAAGGGCGTCACCCCGCATGTCGCGATGCCCGCGGCGGTGCTGACCATGTTCTGTTCAGAAATGCCGAAGGAGATATAGCGGTCGGGATAGGCGGCCGCGAAGCGGTTCAGGCCGTTCGAGTATTGAAGGTCGGCCGATCCGGCCATGACATTGTGGCCTGCCTTCACGAGATCGATGAGCCCGTTGGACAGATGATCGAGGCCTGGATTGACGGCGTTCAAGCCGCGGTATTGCCAGGAATTGGGAGAAAGAGGACCGTTCATTTCAAGCATCCAACGCGTTGATTTCGGCAATGGCCTTTTCGGCATCGGACGGGTCGAGATAGCCCAGGTGCCAGCCCGGCTCGGTTTCCATGTAGGAAACGCCCCTGCCCTTGCTGGTCTTGGCAATGATGACACAGGGCCTGGCGCGCTCGTCGTCCGCCCTCACCTGCCGCAGGAGTTCGGTGACCTTCGCCACGTCGTGGCCGTCGACGGTGTGAACCTCCCAGCCGAAGGCGCGCCATTTCTCGTCGAGCGGTTCGATGTTCATCAGGTCGTCGACGCGCCCGTCGAGCTGGTAGCCGTTGCGGTCGATGATGGCGATGAGATTGCGGGCCTGGTGCTGCGCGGCGTTGATGGCGGCCTCCCAGACCTGTCCTTCCTGCATCTCGCCGTCGCCCATCATGCAGAAGACCCGATAGTCCTTCTCGGCGGTCCAGCGCTGCGCCAGCACCATGCCCAGCGCATTCGAGAGCGCGTGGCCGATCGAGCCCGACGAGAAGTCGACGCCGGGCACCTTCCTCATGTCGGGGTGATCGCCAAGCGGGCTGCCGAGGCGCGTGTACTGGTCGAGCCATTCTTTCGGGAAGAAGCCGAGATCGGCATAGATCGGGAACAGGCCGACCGCGGCATGTCCCTTGCCGATGGTGAAGCGATCCCGCCCCGCCCATTTCGGATCGCCCCGGCGCAGCCGCATGACGTCGTAATAGAGCGCGGCGAATATTTCCGCCGCCGAGAAGACCGACGTGTAGTGGCCGGTCTTGGCGATCTCGATCAGCCGGATCGTCTCCAGCCGCACGAAGCGGGCGCGCTCCTTGAGCATCGCCACCACATCCGGCGTGGGCTCGAAGCTGTTGCCGCGCGCCGTGCCTCCAGAAGAACCGCTCATATCATCCCTCGATCAAAGTTCTTGGTTCCGTGGCACGGCTGCGAAGCCGCGCCACGACTGCGTCAGGAGCGTAGATTTTCCCGGAAGGTGCGGCCGGTGTAGTCGCGGCGGTAAATGCCCCGGCGCTGAAGTTCAGGCACCACCGACTTCACGAACTGGTAGAACGAGCCGGGGGTGATTGACGGACAGATGACGAAACCGTCGCACGCCTCGGCTTCGAACAGCTCGTGGATGTGGTCGGCAATCATCATCGGCGTGCCGACGAGCTGCGGCGACATCTGGGTGGTCGCATATTGATGGCCGGCGTCACGCAGCGTCTTGCCCTTGCCGCCGCTCATGATGATATCGAACACGCCGCGCGCGCCTTGCGTGATCTCCATCTCGCTCAGGGGCTGGTCCATCGGGAATCCGGACAGGTCGATGCCGATATGGTTCGACATCTCGGAAAGGCCAAGCTCGGCATTGGCGAGGGAATCGATATAGTCCGCCCGCTCGCGCGCGATCGATTCCGTCTCGCCTATGACGATATCGGTCGCGGGCAGGATGGCGCAGTGCGAAGGGTCGCGCCCCGCATTCGAGACGCGGTCCTTGACGTTGCGGTAGAAGGCTTGCATGTCCGCCTTGTTGTTCTGCAGCGTGAAAACGATCTCGGCCCAGCGCGCCGCAAACTGACGCCCGCGGTCCGAAGACCCCGCCTGCATCAGCACGGGACTGCCCTGAGGCGAATGCGGCGTCATCAACGGGCCGCGCGTCCTGACATATTTGCCGGCATAGTTGGCGTAGCGCACCTTCGACGGATCGCCGAAAATGCCGGCCTGCCGGTCGAGCACCAGCGCATCCGACCCCCAGCTGTTCCAGAGCGCCGTGCAAGCCTCGACCACCTCATCGGCATGGTCATAGCGTTGAGCCTTGTCCAGCAGCCGATCCATCCCGTAGTTCTGCGCTTCGCGATCGGTCGCCGAGGTGACGATGTTCCAGGCCGCCCTGCCGCCACTGATATGGTCGAGCGAAGCAAAGGCACGGGCAATATGGAACGGATGGTAAAGCGAGGTCGACATCGTCGCCGAAAGGCCGATGTGATTTGTCACCCGCGCCATCGCCGTCAGCATCTGCATCGGGTCGAGCATGCACATATGCCCGCCATATCTGACGCAGGGATCGATGACGCCGCCATAGGTATCGTAGAGGGTCTGGACGTCGACGAAGAACAACCCGTCGAACTTTCCGGCCTCCAGGATACGGGCGATGTTCTCGTAGCGTCCGGGGCTCAGGAAATCCGTCCCGTCGCTTTCGTCATGGCGCCAGCTGCCGTTGTTGTGCCACGAAGGGCCGATCGTGCAATAGCCGACGAAGTGTAGCTGGCGC
>NZ_RZTO01000391.1:0-5612 GCF_003997225.1 Mesorhizobium sp. M2C.T.Ca.TU.002.02.1.1 | reverse complement strand
CCCACTTTGTCGGTCAGCGACATATGCGGGAACAGCGCATAGTTCTGGAACATCAGCGCCGTGCCGCGGCTGCCGGTCTTCAGCGTCGTCACGCCCCGCCCGCCGATACTGATGGTGCCGCTGGAGGGCGTCTCGTGGCCGGCGATCATGCGCAGAAGTGTGGTCTTGCCGCAGCCCGACGGGCCGATCATGCAGCAATAGGCACCGCCCTCGATTGTCAGGTCGACTTCGTTCACCGCCTTCACGCCACCGAAGAGCTTGGTGACCTTGCGGATGTCGATGCGGCTTTCAACGCTCATCAGGCTTTTCCCCCGCGCGCCCTGGCGCGACTTTTCTGGATGACGGCAATGGCTACGAAGGCGATGGCGATCACCAGGAAGCTGACCGCAGAGGTGACGGTGCCGATGGCGTAGAGCGCCGGCGTCGTGACGTTGGTCGTCATGTTCGAGATTTCGATCGGCAGGGTGTTGGAGCCGCCAACGGTCAGCAGCGAGCGCGGCAGTTCGTCATAGCTCAGCGTAAAGCCGAACAGCGCGACGGCGATCAATCCGGGAAACAGGATTGGAACGGTGATGTAGGTCAGGATCTGCGAAGGCCGCGCGCCGGCGTCGCGGGCGGCCTCTTCCCAGGAAGAATCGAACCGGTTGAGGACTGCGAACATGATCAAAAGGCCGAAGGGCAGCGTCCAACTCAGATGCGCGCCGAGCGCCGACAGCCACCAATGCAGGCGGAAGCCGAGAAGCTGGAAGAGCTGGCTGATGCCGAGTCCCAGAAGGATGCCGGGGATGACGAGACTGACGATCGACAGGTAGAACAGCGGGCCTGCGCCCCAGAACCGGCGTCGGAAAGCGAGGCCCGCAAACAGGCAGCAGACCGCCGTGATCAGCATCGACAGGACGCCGAGGAGGACCGAGCGCCAGAAAGCTCCGCCGAGGTCGCCGTAGCGGCTCGATCCCCAAAGGTCGCTGAACCAGTGCGTGGAAACCCCGCGCATGGGAAAGGTCAGGCCGCCGGTGGGGCCTTGGAAGCTGAGCAGGAAGATGATCAGCATCGGGCCGTAGAGGAAGGCGACGAAAAGCGCGAAGAACAGCGCCAGGAGGTAGAAGGCCGGGCCGCGCCGGGTCGATTGAAGCGCCATTCCTACCTCCTACCGCGCCAGTTCCGAGCGGATGTCGACGATCCGCAAAACCGCCGAGACCATCAGCAGGACGACGACGACCAGCAGGACCGCCATCGCGGAAGCCTGCGGGTAGTAGAGTTGGTCGATTTCGTTTTTCATGGCCGAGACGACCGATGCGCTCTGGCCGCCGCTCATGACGCGGACCACGAAGAAGTCGCCCATCACCAGCGTCACCACGAAGATCGTTCCCAGCGCCAGTCCGGTCTTGGTCAGGGGGATGATGATGTCGCGCAGGATCTGCCAAGGGGTGGCGCCGGCGTCGCGCGCGGCCTCGATCAGGTTCGGGTTGATCTTGGCCATGCTGTTGAAGATCGGCACGATCATGAACAGCGTGTACAGGTGGATGTAGGTCAGGATGACGGCGAAGTCGGAATAAAGCAGGATGTCGAGCGGCGCCTTCACGATCCCGCTTTGGATCAAGAAACTGTTGAACAGCCCCTCGCGCCCCAGGAAGGGTATCCAGCTCACCATCCGGATGGTGTTGGAGGTCCAGAACGGGATGGTGCACAGCAGGAAGAGCGCGATCTGCCACTTCAGATTGCGCACGTGGAAGACCAGGAAATACGAGCAGGTGAAGCCGATCAGCACGGTCGCGGCCAGCGTGATCGCCGCGTATTTGAGCGTCTTCAGGAACAGGCTGAGGGTGACGGGCGAACTCAGCACCTCGCGATAATTATCGAAGGTGAAGGCCGGATAGATCGATATTCCGTCCGATTCCCAGAAGCTCAGCATGACGACCGTGGCCAGCGGGATGCCGACCATGGCGATCATGGTGATGGCCAGTGGCGCGACCTGGAGGTACGGCGCTAGAGGTGACGACGATCCTGACGATCTGCCCGACATGGACAGTCCTTTCGCGACAAACGGAGCGGAGGGATGGCGCGCGGCGACCTAGCGCCGTGCGCCAGCAAACGCTGAAACGTCATGCCGAGATGAAATCGTTCCAGCGCTGGATCATGTAGCGATCCTCGTCCATGACCGTATTCCAGCAGGCGACGTTGCCCATGCGCTGTTCGAACGAGCCGCCGTCGCGGCTGTGGCCGGCCTTGTCCATCACAGCGCCGTAGGGATCCTTGATGTCTTCCGTCGCCGGCTTGCCTTCGTACCAGTAGCCGACCTCGTTGGCGCTCAGGTTGGCCTTGGCAGTCTCGGGAACGGCGCTGTAGTAGCCCTGGCGGGCGATGAAGGCGCCTTGCCAGCCGGAGAGATACCAGTTGAGGTATTCATAGGCGGCGTCGAGCTTCAGCCCGGTCAGGTGGCGCATCAGGCCCATGCCGAGGCCCCAGCTGCGATAGCCTTCCTTCATGCCCTGGTACACGCATTCGATGCCGCGCGACTTGACCGCCGTGACGGCCGGCGACCACATCGACTGGATGACCACTTCGCCGGCGGCCATCAGGTTGACGCTCTCGTCGAACGTCGACCAGAAGGCGCGGAACTGGCCGTCCTTCTTGAGCTTTGTCAGCACCTCGACTGTCTTGTCGATCTCCTCGCGCGTCATGTTGCCCTTGTCGCCGTATTTCATGTCGCCGCGCGCCTCAAGCGCCATGGCCGCGTCCATGATGCCGATGGACGGGATATTGACCAGCGCGGTCTTGCCCTTGAACTCCGGGTTGAACAATTCGGCCCAGGAATTCACCTCGCGCTTGATCAGGTCCGAACGCAAGCCGAGCGTGTCGGCGTTGAAGATAGTCGGCATCACGGTAGCAAGCGCGGTCGCGCCTTTGGCAAAGTCCTTGGAATCGGCGCTGTCAGTGTAAAGCACCTTGAACGGCAAGGTGCCTTGGCGCGACATGTCCTTGCCGTCGAAGCCCTTGCCGTCCCGCATAAGCGGCGTCATTGCCGACCAGGCCTTGATCTTGTTGATGTCGATTGGCTGCAGATTGCCTGAACGCCAGCCTTTCTGGAGACCCCAATATTCGTAGTCCGCGATGTCGATGGTTTCCGGCTGACTGACCGTCTTGGCCATCAGTTGTGTGGTCTCGGCGGTCTGCGCGACGATCTTGAAGCCGAGGTCGGCGCTGGCTTTCTCGGCAATGTCTGTAATAACTGAAAACGACGGACCGACCTGATTGAGCGTGATGTCCTTGATGTTCTGCGCCCAGATGACGGGCATGCCGATGATCCCGGAGCCGGCGGCCGCGCCTAGCGCGGCGGCGCCGCCCTTGAGGACGTTGCGGCGAGTGATCCCGGCCTCGCCTGTGCCGGATTTGACGGTGCGCTTTATTCTCACGGCTATGTTCCCTCTTGTTGTTCTGTTGCAGGACGACCGCGGGCCCAGACGCATGTGCCAAGCGGCTTACCTAGCGGGAGACTAATTGATAATGTCCTTCGAATGCAATGCACATTTTTCGGAGACGGAATGACTGGAATTCGCGTATTGTTGGCGCAAACTCCCTCGAACGCAGCCATTCAACGAAAACATTGTATTCGATAGCCGCTTAATGAAACCGCAGCGCAGTGCAGGGAAATTGACGATGCCGGCAAGACAAGAGGCGGGTGCGAAGCAGCGAGCGTCCAGGCCGCAAGATCCTCTCCCTTTGGCGACGGGCGCCGCCTCCTTCCTCTACAGCTCAATCAGGGACCTCCTGGAAGCAAAGATCGAGACAGCGGAACTTCCGCCCGGCTCGGTCCTCAAGGAAGGAAGCATTGCCATCCAGCTCGGCGTCAGCCGGGCGCCGGTACGCCGCGCCCTTCTGATGCTTTGCGAGGCAGGCGTTATCCGCGCCGCAGACGGGCAGGGTTACGTCGTGGGTACCGCAAAGCCGGTGCCGCTGTCGCCGCGGCGCCTGCACGAAATCCTGGTCACCCAGTCGGACGACATCGGCCGCAGCGCCACCTGGGAGCGGATTTTCGCCGAGGTCAGCGACGCGGTCATGGCCTCGATGCCGTTCGGCACCTACAGGATCCAGGAAGAGGAACTCGGCGACTACCATCGCGTCAGCCGTACCGTCGCCCGCGAGGTGCTGTGGCGGCTGATGGACCGTCGCCTCATCGAAAAGAACCGCAAGTCGCATTGGATCATCGGCCAGATGACCGCGCGCGACATACGCGAGACGCTGGAGATGAGGCAGGTTCTGGAGCCGCGAGCTTTGGGGCAGGTCGCGAACGGCCTCGCGCGTGGCTGGCTCGCCGGGCTGGCAGCACGGATCGACAAAGCCATCGAAGCGTTTCCGGACATGGACGGGACCGTGCTGGACGAAATCGAAACCGAAATGTTCCAGACCATGTATGCGGGCCTGCGCAACGCGCGCATGTTGAGCTCGATTGGGCGGAACCAGATATCCCTGATCGTGCCAAAGCTGTTCCGGCAGCATTTCCCCATACGCGATGACCTTCCCGCTCTGCGGGAATACAGCCAGATCGTGCACCACCTTCGCACCGGTTCCGTCGATGTGGCGCAGGTCCTTCTGTCCAGCCATCTGGTGCGCGTGGAGCGGCTGACGCTCGCGAGGCTGCGCGTGCTGTCGGAATTGCCGCCACCGCGCAGCGTGCCCTACCTGATCGCGATCCACTGAGGACTGACACGTGAGCCCAGGCATCCTCAAGGTTATCGGCACGTCAGTCACGCTGACCGAGCAATTGCGTCGCCAGGCCACCCGGGACCTTCCCTTCAGAATCGATTTCGAGGTTCTCGATGGCCTGAGCTGTCAGCGTCGGGGCATCATGTCGCCCGACACCTACGACGTGTACGATCAGTGGTTCCATTCGCTCGACCTGCTTTGGACGGCGGGGTCTATCCAGCCGATCGAGACGGCACGCATCAAGCGCTGGAACCAGATCAGCCTGTCCCACGACCACGCGGTGTCGCAGGCCGAGGTCCGCAGCTACGGCACGCGTCCGGCCGACATGCTCTTCGTGCAGGAGGATTTCATGCTCGGCCCGGCGCCAACGCCGATGATCTCGATGCTGCCGACGACCTACAATGCCGATTCCTTCGCCTATTTGCCTGACATCGCCGGCAATCTCGGCTTCAGCATGCCTGAGAGCTGGGCCTGGCTTCTCGACGAGCGTTGGCATGGGCGCTGCACGTTGAGCCAGGATCCCGCCGGGAGCGCGGTCGAGCTTGCGCTGGCGGCGCGGTCGGCCGGGCTGGTCGACGTGAACGATCCGAGCAATATGTCGATCGAGGAAATCGACGCGCTGTTCGACGTCCTCCTGGCGCGCCAGCGCACCGGCCATTTCTCCCGGCTCTGGGTTTCCTCCGAGGATTCCATACGCTTCCTGTCGGGGCCGGGATGCGTGATCGGATCGCTGTGGTCCCCTGCCTACTACGCCGTTCGTGGCATGGGTCGCGACCTCGTCTATGCCGCTCCCCGCGAGGGCTATCGCGGCTGGCAAAGCGGACTGAGCCTTTCCGTGGCGGCGACGGCGGAGAAGCAGGAGATGGCCTACGCCTATTTCAACTGGTGGCTGGAGGGCGTGGCGGGCG
>NZ_RZTO01000390.1:0-5614 GCF_003997225.1 Mesorhizobium sp. M2C.T.Ca.TU.002.02.1.1 | reverse complement strand
CGGCCTGCCAGCGCTGCCGCCGCTGGCCGGTTTCATCACGGTGGCGGTCGGGGTGATCTCCGGCGTGCTTTATTTGCTCCATGCCCGCCGCGCCAAGAACCCGCTGCTGGCGCTGGAGCTGTTCCGCAACCAAGTCTTCCGGTCCTCGGTGCTCGGCGGCTCGCTGTTTCGCGTCGGCATCGGCGCGGTGCCGTTCCTTCTGCCGCTGATGTTCCAGATCGGCTTCGGGCTGACCCCGTTTCAGTCGGGCATGATCACCTTCGTCTCGGCGATCGGCGCCATCGGCATGAAGTTCGTCACGGCACTGCTGTTCCGGCTTGCCGGCTTCCGGCGCGTGCTGATCTGGGGCTCGCTGGTCGCAGCCGCCTCGATCGCCATCTACGGCCTGTTCACGCCGCAGACGCCCTACGCGCTGATGCTGGCGATCCTTCTGGTCGGCGGCTTCATCCGCTCGATGTTCTTCACCGGCGTCAATGCGCTTTCCTATGCCGAGATCACGTCCGCCGACACCAGCAAGGCGACGCCGATCACCGCGGTTTTCCAGCAATTGTCGATCGCGATGGGCGTGGCGCTGGCCGGCGGCATCCTCGAAGTGTCGACCTCGATCCATGGCGGGCCGCTGACCTTGCGGGATTTCCACATCGCCTTCTTCATCGTGGCAGCCGTCTCGGCGGCAGCCTCGATCACCTTCATGCGGCTTGGTCCGGAGGCCGGCAGTGCCGTCTCGGGCCACGGCCGACTAACCGCGCCGAAGACGCTGGAATCGGTGGGGACGGCGGGGAAGTGAGCACGCCTTCCCCTTCTCCCACAACAAGGGGAGAAAAAGCGGCGCTACCCCTTGAACTCCTTCGCCAGCAAATACAGCTCCACCGATTCATCGCGCGAGGCCGGCGGCTTCACATGATGGACCGAGCGGAAGTTCTGCTTCAGCAGTGACAAGAGCTCGTTCTCAGCGCCGCCCTGGAATGTCTTGGCAAGAAAATGCCCGCCGGGCTTGAGCACGTGCAGCGCGAATTCGGCCGCCACTTCGCACAGATGCATGGTGCGCAGGTGGTCGGTGCGGCGGTGCCCTGTCGTGGGCGCCGCCATGTCGGACAGCACAACGTCCGGCTGGCCGCCAAGCGCTTCGCCCAGTTTCTGCGGCGCGTCGGGGTCGAGGAAATCCATCTGCAGGATGACGGCGCCCGGAACCGGATCCATTTCGAGATAGTCGATGCCGACGACATGCGGGTTCTCGGCGCTCGACTTCGTCCGCGCGGCCGCCACCTGGCACCAGCCGCCGGGGGCAGCACCGAGGTCGATCACCTTCATGCCGGGCTTCAGCAGATGATGCTTGTCGTCGATCTCGATCAGCTTGTAGGCGGCGCGGGAGCGGTAGCCATCGGCCTTGGAGCGCTGCACATAGGGATCGTTCATGTGGCGCTCGAGCCAACGGCGCGAGGATTCCTTCAAGCCGCTCTTCTTTTTGATCCTGGTCTTGAGGACGCGAATGCTTCCCAAGCCCGGCTTTTCCGGTTTCTTTGTCATTGCCTGATTTCTTGCCCGAGCATGACCTCGCGACGGCTTCGCGTTTGAGCAGCGCCTTCCCCCACTCCGTCGCCGCTTCGCGGCGCCACCTCTCCCCCCTCCGGAGGGAGAGGAAGGGTGCCAAGGCTGGGGACCTCGCGCCTTTCCTCTCCCCCGTCGATCGGGGGAGACGTGTCGAGCGAAGCTCGACGGAGTGGGGGTCGACTATTCGCCAAAGCAACGCTTCCACTTCTTGGGATCATGCCCGGCGCCCATCATTGCGCCAGACGCCGTCATCGGCCATCAGCTCGCTCAGGATACCCTCGCGCAGGCCGCGGTCGGCGACGCGCAGCCGCTCCGACGGCCAGACACCGCGGATCGCTTCCAGGATCGCGCAGCCGGCGAGCACGAGGTCGGCGCGGTCGGCGCCGATGCAGGGGTTGGCGCAACGCTGCTGGAAATCCCAGCCGATCAGCCGCTCTATCATGCGGTCGACGCTGTCGCGGTCCATCCACAGCCCATCGACGCGGCGGCGGTCATAGCGATCGAGATCAAGGTGCACGCCGGCGAGCGTCGTCACCGTGCCGGACGTGCCGAGCAGATGGAAGTTGGGGCTGGCCAGCACATGCGCGAGCCGGTCGCGGCCGTCGAAGGCCGTCAGCCGGGCGGCCACGTCCTCGACCATGGCGGCAAAAGTCTCGCGCGTCACCGTGCGGCCGCCGAAGCGCTCGGCGAGCGAGACGACGCCGACGGGCAGCGACGTCCAGGAGACAATGTGGTTGGCCAGACGCGGCGAGCGCCGTCCGGTCAGGTCGATCAGCGCGATTTCCGACGAGCCGCCGCCAATGTCGAACAGCACCACGCCTTGCGTGTCGCGCTCGACCAGCGAGCCGCAGCCGGAAACGGCAAGGCGGGCCTCGGTCTGGCGGTCGATGATCTCGAGCTTCAGCCCAGCCTCGCGCTCGACGCGATCCAGAAACTCGACACCGTTGGCGGCCGAGCGGCAGGCCTCGGTGGCGATCAGCCTGGCTTTCCTGATCTTGCGGTTGCGCAGCTTCTCGCCGCAGATCTTCAGCGCCTCGACCGCGCGGTCCATCGCGGCCTGGCTGAGCCGGCCGCTGGCGGTCAGCCCCTCGCCCAGCCTGACGATGCGCGAGAAAGCGTCGATGACGCGAAACTGGCCGTGACGGCCGGGCACCGCGACCAGCAACCGGCAATTGTTGGTGCCGAGGTCGAGCGCGGCAAAGACGGGCAATTCCGGTTGCGGCGGACGCTGCGGGGCCGCCAGCCTTGGCTCAACCTGCGAAGGCGTGCTCTGAGGTTGGCTTGCAGTCGTGGCGGCAGGCGCAAGTTGCGGCACGACGCCGTTCTCGTCGCGCGCGAACACCTTGCGGCCGCGCTTGCGTTTGCGGCGCTTGCGTGTCTTGCCTTTCGGCTGATCGCCATGCTGGTCGGCCTGACTTGCGCCGGTTTGTCGCTGGCCCGGATGCTTGGGGCCGGCATGTCTGGGGTCGGCATGTCTTTGGTGCGCGCCCGCGTGGCGGCTGAATCGCGCCGGTTGCGGGCCTGCCGGCTGCGTCGGCGATGCCCCGGACATGCCCACTGCCGACGCGCCCGCGCCGGTATCGTGGTCTTCCACTTCAGTTCCTTCCGGCGCCGCGCGAACCGGGAACGGACGCAGCAGGCACCTCGATTTGTTTCAAGTTGAGGGCAGAGTAGCAGCGCCGTTCGCAATCACCAAGAGCGCGAGGCCGAATTTCGCCAATGTCACATTTTGCCGGGGTCACGTCGGGGCAACGTCTTGCCGGTTGAATAGCCGGCTTCAATCAGGCATGTCTCAAATGCGGGTTCGAAGGGTTGGGCAACATCAAATCAATGAGCTGCAGCGCATGATGACGACGCCATGAATTGGAGGCGCTATTTCTGGCCGGTCATAGGCATCGCGGCCGTGGCGTTCTCGCTGTGGCTGCTCATCCACGAACTGCGCGGCATTTCGCTCGACGATGTCTGGGCCGGCATCGCCGCCATCCCGCCGCGCGACTGGGTGCTCGCGGCGCTGAGCTCGGTCGTCGCCTATGCCTCGCTCGCCGGCTACGACCACATAGCGCTGCTGCATATCGGCAAAAAAGTATCGTGGCTGTTCGTCACGCTGTGCTCCTTCACCACTTACGCGGTGTCGCACAATATCGGCGGCTCGGTGTTTTCCGGCGCGGTGATCCGCTATCGCGCCTATGCCACGCGGGGATTGACCGGCCAGGAGGTCGGCGTGCTGGTGGCGATCTGCTGGTTCACCTTCATCCTGTCCAGCGTTTTCCTCGGCGGCCTCGTTCTATTGTTCGAACCGCAGATCATCGATCGTTTCACCGGCGCGCCGCACCATGGCGCCGCCTTCGCCGCGGGGCTCGCCATGCTTATCCTCGTCGGCGCCTATGCCTTCGGCAGCTGGCTTGGGCTGAGACCTTTGAAAATAGGCGGCTTCCAGCTCCACTACCCGGCACTGCAGATCGTGGCGCGACAGTTGCTGATCGGACCGGTCGAGCTGCTGGGCGCCGCGGCGATCATCTACTTTGCCCTGCCGGACATCGGCAATCCCGGCTATTTCGTCGTGCTCGGCGTGTTCATGGTGTCGTTCTCGATCGGGCTGCTGTCGCATGCGCCGGGCGCGCTCGGCGTGTTCGAGGTCGTCTTCCTCACCGGCCTTTCCGACATGGATCCGGTCGGCGTGCTTGCAGCACTTCTGGTGTTCCGCCTGTTCTATCTCATCATTCCGCTGCTGATCGGTCTTGGCGTGGTGCTCTATTTCGAGCATTCGCAGTACAGCCGCGGCGAGAGCTGAAGCCTTCCGCCCGCCCGGCCGAACGGCCAACGCATGTCCCCAAAAGTGCCGAGCGGTTTTGGGCGAACGACATGCATCGGACAAAGGCTTCAAAAAGGCTGCGATTGAACTCAGCTGCGGGCTTGACTATTTTTCGATGGCGGCTACAAGGCAGCGCTCGCGGCACATGAGCCGCTTGGCGAGCGCGATACCAGACGCGCCTGCTGGGGAATAGGTTAACGGTAGACCCACGGACTCTGACTCCGTTAGTCCTGGTTCGAATCCAGGTTCCCCAGCCACTACTCTTTTATCCAATTAAAACAATATCTTAGAAGAGGCGAGACAGCGACAACCGGAACACCCGTCCGGAGCGCCTTTCGAACTGATAGACTTGGCACCCCCGAACTGTGCATCAAGGGGAATCTCTGTAGACCTCAAGATAGAATCCGCTAGTATTTCTCGGGAACCGACGGGGGGCGCAGTGGAATATTCTAACGCACAGCTAAAAGGGTATGGAGAGGCCGTTCAGTCTCTCAAGCTATATCGACGGGCAGAGTTGCGGGACGTAGCTGACGATGAGCCAATCATCGAAGAGCTATACGTGGATCCGCTGCAAAATAATGCAGTCCTAGAAACGATGCTGCGTCCTAACACGACCTTCCTCATCGGTCGGAAAGGCACTGGTAAATCGACCGTATTTCAGCGCGCTCAACACGAAATAAGAAAGAAGAATCGGACCATATCGGCCTACATTGATATCAAGACCGTCTTTGAGTCTGCAGTCGTCGATAATGATGTGTCACAAAAGATATCAGCTATAAGCGGTGCCGTTACAGAATCTGATCTGAAACGAATATTGCTTTATAGATCTTTTACCAGATCTGTTTTCGTTGACATTCAGAAAGAGCTCAAATCGCAGATAAACAATTCTTTCCTTGAGAAAATATTTGGTAAAAGTGATCACAATAATAAGCGCTTGACGGCAATTGAGTCCATTGATCAGCTACTTGATGGCGCTTTTGAAGCTGACATAACAGACGTTACAGGAATATCCTCTACTTTAGTCAAAAAGAACTCCAACAACAAATCGACTTCCTCCTCAAAAGCAAGCGCGGGGGTCAAAGTTTCAGCCGGCGCGACAGGCGTTCCTTCCGCCGATATGCATTTCGACACGGGGTTGGAAGACTCTACGGAACTGGCGTTCGGCGATTCCAAAGAATTTTCACAGATCCTGATAAAGACATTCAACATCAATCGGATCATGGAGCGGTTGGAGGCCGTGCTCTCCGGGAT
>NZ_RZTO01000038.1:0-16063 GCF_003997225.1 Mesorhizobium sp. M2C.T.Ca.TU.002.02.1.1 | reverse complement strand
CGGCTTCGGAATTCGAGCGCGCCCGGCATCAGCGGAAAATCGATCTGGCTGCGTATCTCGGGCATGCGCTTGACCAAAGGCGCGGCCCAGGCCGGCGCCAGCACGTCGATGGCCGCATGCGGATGTTTTTCCTTCAGCGCCGCGAACAGGCACTGCGCCATAACCATGTCGCCCACCCAGCGTGGGCCGATCACGAGGATCGTTGGGCCTTCAGCCATTCGACATAGTCCCTGACGCCGGTTTCGACTGTGCGGAATTGGCCATTGTAGCCGGCCGCGCGCAAGCGGGACATATCAGCCTGCGTAAAACTCTGGTAGCTGCCCTTGAGATGGTCGGGGAAGGGGATGAATTCAATCTCCCCCTTGCCCAGCGTGTCGATCACCGTCTCGGCGATGGCGCGGAACGGCTGCGCGCGGCCGGTGCCGCAGTTGAAGATGCCGCTCAAGCCGCGTTTCCAGAGCCACAGATTGACCTCGGCGACGTCGCCGACATGGATGAAATCGCGGCTCTGCTCGCCAGGCCCGAAGTCGCCATAAGCCCCGAACAATTTCGGATTCTCGCCGCGCTCGACCTGATTGAACAGATGGAAAGCGACGGAGGCCATGGCGCCCTTATGTGCCTCGCGCGGTCCATAGACGTTGAAGTAGCGCAGCCCCGTCACCTGCGAATGATCGGCGTCGACATTGCGGCGGACGTAGTCGTCGAACAGCTTCTTCGAATAGGCATAGACATTGAGCGGGCGCTCGAATTCGGGCTCCTCGCGGAACTCGCTGCCACCGCCATAGACGGATGCGGAGGAGGCATAGAGGAAAGGCACGCGCAGAGCGAGGCAGGCATGCAGCAGCCGCTTCGAATAGGCGTAGTTCACGTCCATCATGAACTTGCCGTTCCACTCGGTGGTGGTCGAGCAAGCGCCTTGGTGGAAGACGGCCTCGATGCGGCCGAGCCCGCCATCCTCGATCAGGCTGAGAAAATCGTCCTTGTCGAGATAGTCGGCGATGCGAAGGTCGGCGAGGTTGGCGATCTTGTGGCCGTCGGTGAGGTCGTCGACGACGACGATGTCGTCATGGCCCTCGGCATTGAGAGCGGCGACGATGTTGGAGCCGATCATGCCGGCGCCGCCCGTGACGATGATCATGCTTTTCAGCCTTGCTCCGTTGCCGATTCCGGCCCTTATAGGGGAGGCGGGCGGGAGTGTCGATAAAGCAGACCGCCTGTCGGCCACAGTGAGGCCGCTTCAGTCATGCCCAACTCTTGAGGGACCAAGAATGCCGTCGACCGAACTGCTCATCGCGTTTTTCGCCACCACCGCGATCTTCGCCTACATTCCCGGTCCTGCCATGCTCTACGCCGCTGCGCAGACAATGGCGCGTGGCCGTTGGTCCGGGCTGACGGCGGCACTTGGCATTCACCTTGGCGGTTATTTCCATGTCTTTGCGGCCGCCGCCGGCCTGTCGGTGCTGTTTCACGCCGTGCCGCCGCTCTATATGGCGGTCAAGCTGCTCGGCGCGCTCTATCTGATCTGGCTCGGCGTCTGCCTGTTCCGAAAGCGTGCGGATGGCGAGACGGGTTTGCCCGTCATCGAGCGTAAATCGGCCCGTCGCGCTTTTTTCGAGAGCATCACGGTCGAAGTGCTCAATCCCAAGACGGCAATCTTCTTCATGGCGTTCCTGCCGCAGTTCATCGACGCCTCGGCGGCGTTGCCGGTCTGGTTGCAGTTCGTGGCGTTGGGAACCATCGTCAACCTGATGTTTTCCTCGGCCGATATTGCCTGTGTGTTTCTCGCCGGCGCGATGGTCGCGCGGCTTCGCCGATCGGGCCGGGCGCAGCGGTTGATGCAACGGGCAGGCGGTGCCGTGCTTGTCGGGCTCGGCGTTCATGTCGCCCTGCAGAGGAGCTGAGGTAGACGGGCCGGCGTTGCACTGACCCGAATTGCGGTATATCGGCATCGCCTTGAGCAGCCCACGCCACAATTCCGGCGCTGAAATCTATTCAAGTCCGGCCTTCTTCAGGCATACCTCGAGCGAGATGATCAAGCACAATCCGCCTTCTCCGGAACCTTTGCACCGCACCATCGCCCGGTTCGGCGACGTCACCGTGCTGGTCGTGGGCGATTTCATCCTCGACCGGTTCGTCAGCGGCGTGATCGAGCGCATCTCGCCGGAAGCTCCGATCCCCGTGCTGCATGGCAAGGGCGAGTCGCTCAACATGGGCGGCGCCGGCAATGTCGTCTCCAACATCGTCTCGCTGGGCGCGGCCGCCATACCCGTGTCGGTGATCGGCGCCGACCAGGCGGGCAACAATCTGATGCGCATGCTCAGCGAGATCGGCGTCGACACCGACGGGCTGCTGCAGCGCCAGGACCGCATGACCTCGTCGAAAAGCCGCTTCAGCGCGCTCAACCAGCAGGTGCTGCGTTTCGACGAGGAAGAGATCAAGCCGCTCACCTCCGCCGAGCGGGCCAAGCTCATCGATCATTTCCAGGCGGCGCTCGGCCGCGCCGACATCGTCATCCTCTCCGATTACGGCAAGGGCATCCTGCTCGACGGCGTCGCCGGCGAATTGATCGCGATCTGCCGCGATGCCGGCAAGCCCGTGCTGGTCGATCCGAAGGGGCACGATTACGCGCGCTATGCAGGCGCGACGGCGGTTACGCCGAACCGCAAGGAGCTTGGCGAGGCGGTCGGGCGCAAGGTGTTCGGCGACGACGAGATCGTGGCTGCCGCACGCGACCTGATCGCCGCGCATGATTTCGAATTCATCGTCGCCACGCGCAGCGAGAAGGGCATGAGCGTGGTCTCCGCCGAGGATGCCCGCCACATTTCCACCCAGGCCCGCGAAGTGTTCGACGTTTCCGGCGCCGGCGACACGGTCATCGCCAGTTTCGCGCTTTCGCTCGCCGCCGGCGCTGACCGGGTGCATGCGGCCGTCATCGCCAATGCGGCGGGCGGCGTCGTGGTGGGAAAACGCGGCACGGCGCGGCTGAACGTCGAGGAACTGTCCGGCGCGTTGTTCCGCTCGCACGGGCCCGCTCACACGGATGCCGTTCTCGACGCCAGTGCCGCGGCCAGGATGGTCGCGGCATGGAAGGAAGAGGGGCTGACCGTAGGCTTCACCAATGGCTGTTTCGACATCCTGCATGCCGGCCATGTCAGCCTGCTGCATGCCGCGCGCAGCCAGTGCGACCGGCTAGTGCTCGGCCTCAACAGCGACGACTCGGTGCGCCGGCTGAAAGGGCCTGGACGCCCGGTCAACAACCAGCACGACCGCGCTTGCGTGCTGGCAGCGCTTGCCTCGGTGGATGCCGTCGTCGTCTTCGAGGAAGACACGCCGCTCAAGCTCATCGAGGCGCTGCTGCCGGATATCCTGGTCAAGGGCGCGGATTACACGATCGAGACCGTGGTCGGCGCCGACGTGGTGCAGAAGGCGGGCGGGCGCGTGGTGCTGGTCGACCTCGTCGCCGGCAAGAGCACGACGAACACGATCGGCAAGCTGCGTGCCGCAAACTGAGGGTCTCATGTCCGATTTGAACGATTACCTGGTCCGCTCCGCGGCGGCGATCTCGGCAATGGTCGAGCGAGACCTGACCGGTGAGATGGAACGCGCGGTGAGCACGGTCGTGACCGCGCTTTCGCAAGGCAAGGCGCTGCTGATCTGCGGCAATGGCGGCTCGGCCAGCGACGCCATCCACATCGCCGGCGAGCTGGTCGGCCGCTTCCTGAAGGAACGCAAGGCCTACAACGTCATCGCGCTGCCGGCCAACGCCGCGGTGCTGACGGCCTGGGGCAACGATTACGGCTTCGACACCGTCTTCTCGCGCCAGGTCGAGGCGCATGGATCGGAAGGCGCTGTGCTGCTGGCGATTTCCACCAGCGGCAATTCGCCGAGCATCCTTGCCGCCGCCGAGCAGGCGCGGGCGATGGGCATGACGGTGATCAGCCTGACCGGCGAAACCGGCGGCAAGCTCAAGCCGCTGACCGACATCCTGCTCAACGTGCCGTCGACCTCGACGCCGATCATTCAGCAGGGGCATCTGTGTCTCTACCATCATCTGTGCGAGGCGGTCGAAGCGCGTCTCAGCAATGGCTGAGAGTGCGGACGACCTGCCGCTCGCCGAGCCCGGCTTGTGGGTCGAGCGCGTAGGCGCCAGGACTTTTCCTGCCGGGCTGGCAGCTCTTTTCCTCGATCGTGACGGCACCATCAACGTCGATACCAGCTATCCGAGCGATCCTGCCGATATCGTGCTGCGGCCGGAAATGTTGCCCGTGATCAGGACCGCCAATGCGGTTGGGCTTCCCGCCATCATCGTCTCGAACCAATCGGGCATAGCGCGAGGTTATTTCGGCTGGCCGGATTTCGCGGCGGTCAACGGCAGGCTCCTGCAGCTTCTCGAAGCGGAGGATTGCTGGATCGATCTTGTGCTCGCCTGTGGGTACCATTCGAGCGGCATGGGCGTTCTGGCGGTAGGCGACCATCCAATGCGCAAGCCGAATCCCGGCATGCTGCTGCGCGCGCGCGACCTGTTGGGTCTGGATATGGGCCGGTCGATCATTGTTGGCGACAAGGCCGACGACATGGAAGCCGGCCGCCGTGCCGGGCTTCATGATGGTTGGCATGTCGGAAGCAGGTCCAACCGAAAATCCAGCGACGCCGCCTTCGTCACCCACAAGCTCATAACGGGCAACGACCACCGGAGGCTTTGCGATTTTATCGCAGGACTTGGCAGGGCTTAGGGCTTCATCTCGAAAGCCACCAGCCCTTCGTCCTTGACGCGACGGATGGTCAGGGCGGTGCGTACGGTATCCACATTCGGGGCCGAGGCCAGCTCCTCGATGACGAAGGTCTGGAAGGTGCCGAGGTCGCTCGCCACGCAATGCAGCAGGAAATCGGATTCGCCCGAGACCATCCAGGCGTCACGCACGATCGGCCAGCCGCGCGTGCGCTCGGCGAAGGTCTTCAGCTCGGCATCGGCCTGATGATGCAGGCCGATCAGGCAGAAGGCCACGACATCCATGCCGAGCGCCGGCGCGTTGAGCAGCGCGCGGTAGCCGCGGATGATGCCGGCCTCTTCCAGCCGCCTGACGCGGCGCAGGCAAGGCGGCGCCGAGATGCCGACCCGGTTGGACAATTCGACATTGGTCATTCGGCCGTCACCCTGCAGCTCGCGCAGGATCTTCCAGTCGATGGCGTCGAGATCGGCTTTGAGCGGCATGAATGGGCTTTCACGCAAGAATCTTTCGCGATTTTGTAATTTGGTTTCGCGCTGGAGGCCATAGCTTTGCGATGATTTTCTCCTTGTTTTGATGCATGGCGTGATCTAGCGCCGCGCATACCTCTGGGCGACATGCATTGGTGACGGGCGGCGATATGGCCCGATATGCAGGGGACGAAGCTTTCCGGGGACGAAGGCCAACTTGCCTTGCTGGTCCCACGGGCAACACTTACATTACGCGCAACAAACCACGGCCGCGCGCCGCAGGGGACTTTTTCATGAACACGAAACACGCACCTGTTCTCATCATCGGTTCCGGCCCGGCCGGCTACACGGCGGCGATCTATGCCGCCCGCGCCATGCTGAAACCGATGCTGGTCGCCGGCCTGCAGCAGGGGGGCCAATTGATGATCACCACCGACGTCGAAAACTATCCGGGCTTCGCCGATCCGATCCAGGGCCCTTGGCTGATGAGCCAGATGCTGGCGCAGGCAGAGCATGTCGGCACCGACATCGTCAACGACATCATCACCGAGGTCGATCTCAATGTGCGGCCGTTCCGCGCCACCGGCGATTCCGGCACCGTCTACACGGCGGACGCGCTGATCATCGCCACCGGCGCGCAGGCCAAGTGGCTGGGCATCCCGTCGGAACAGACCTTCATGGGCTTTGGCGTTTCGGCCTGTGCGACCTGCGACGGCTTCTTCTACCGCGGCAAGGACGTCGCGGTTGTGGGCGGCGGCAATTCCGCGGTAGAAGAAGCGCTCTATCTGTCGAACCTAGCCAAGAGCGTCACCGTCATCCACCGGCGCCGCGATTTCCGCGCCGAGCGCATCCTGCGCGAACGGCTGCTTGCGAAGGACAATGTCCGCGTCATCTGGGACACGGTGGTGGACGAGATCACCGGGCGTCCAGGCAAGGCGCCGCTGCCGCCTTCCGTCGAGGGCCTGGCGCTGCGCAACGTCGTGACCGGCCAGGAATCGAAGCTGCCGGTCGACGGCGTGTTCGTGGCGATCGGCCACGCGCCTGCGGTCGAGCTCTTCGTCGGCAAGCTGAAGCAGAAGCCGAACGGCTATCTGTGGACGGCGCCGGATTCGACCCGCACCGACGTGCCCGGCGTGTTCGCCGCCGGCGACGTCACCGACGACGTCTACCGCCAGGCGGTGACGGCGGCCGGACTTGGCTGCATGGCGGCGCTCGAGGCGGAAAAATATCTGGCGGGCATCGAGGTTCACCGCGAAGCGGCGGAATGACAGATCGGCTGAAAAAAGCCGTTTAAGAGCCTGATTTTTCATTCAGACGCCAAAGGCAACGCGAGGGGAATCATGGCGCTGGACTGGGACAAATTACGCGTATTTCACGCCGCGGCGGAGGCTGGGTCGTTTACCCATGCCGCCGAGACGCTGCATCTGTCGCAATCGGCCATCTCGCGGCAGGTCAGCGCGCTGGAGCATGACGTCGGCGTCGCACTCTTCCATCGCCATGCCCGCGGCCTGGTGCTGACCGAGCAGGGCGAGATGCTGTTCCGCACGGCGCATGACGTGCTGATGAAGCTGGAAACCATCAAGACGCGGCTCACCGAAACCAAGGACCGGCCCTCGGGCGTGCTCAGGGTGACGACCACGGTGGGCCTGGGCGCCGGCTGGCTGACCGAACGCGTGCAGGAATTCATCGAGCTCTATCCCGAGATCAGCCTCCAGCTGATCCTCGCCAATGAGGAGCTCGACCTGACGATGCGCCAGGCCGATTGCGCCATCCGGCTGCGGCAGCCGCAACAGCCGGACCTTATCCAGCGCCGGCTGTTCACGGTGCATTTCCATCTCTACGCAGCTCCGTCCTATATCGCCAAGTTTGGCAAGCCGGCCTCGATCGCCGAGCTCAGGAACCACCGCATCGTCACCTTCGGCGTGCCGGTGCCTTCGCATCTGTCGGAGCTGAACTGGCTGGAGACGGTCGGCGATTTCGAGGGCGCGCAGCGGGTGCCGACGCTGCAGATCAACGACATCCTGTCGATCAAGCGGGCGGTGCAGGGCGGCGCCGGCATCGCCATGCTGCCGGACTATGTGATCAGCAAGGACACGAACCTGGTCCAACTGCTGCCGGAGACCGAGGTACCGTCCTTCGACACCTATTTCGCCTATCCCGACGCGATGAAGAACCAGGCGAAGCTGCACGTTTTTCGCGATTTCATCATCGCCAAGGCGCGCAGCTGGTCTTATTGAAATGGCCGGCCGGGACTACTGGCCGCGCCAGGGTGTGATGCGCGGCAGCCAGCCGGGGACGGCGCGGCGGTAGGTTTCGTATTCCGCGCCGTAGCGGCTGGCGAGCGTCGGCTCTTCATAGACCTTGACGAAGGAGATCATCGCCGCCGCGGCGACGAGGCCGTAAAACAGCACCGGCCAGCTCGAAAAGATCAGCGCCTGGCCAAGGATGATCGCCAGGACCGCGACATACATAGGATTGCGCACATGGCGGTAGATGCCGCCGACGACCAGTTTCTCGGTCGGCGCCACGGGAGCGGGTGTGCCGAGGCCCTCTAGCGCAAAACGGGCAAAGGCATGGAGCAGGATGGCGGCTGCCCCCACCGCAAGAACAGAGCCCGCGGGCACGAAGCCCGGAACCGCCGACAGAGGCTTGCGATAATGGTCGGTGAGGAGCCACGGCAGCAGCCCGGCGACAATGCCGGGCGCCGCGACAAGGAACAGCGCGCTGCCGGCGATTGCCGAAAAAGTTCGCATCATCGGTCTCCTGCCGTAAAAATAAACTCGGCTTGCCGAAATCGACATCATTTGGCCGACTAGCCTATTTCCGAGCAAAATCGGCTCGATTTTTGCATTTAAGCAGTCGCTTTAGGGCCGGAAACGCGCCGAAAACCGGCGATTTTCCTGGTCCTATGGGTTCCAGGAATAGGTTGGACCACAGCCTGCGTCTTTTTGCATGCGTGTGTTGCAAAATAGATGCTTGTTTCTTGGGCATGATGAGCACATATATAGTGACATCTCCAGGGCGCGTTCTCCTCCCATTAGCGCCCTCGAGTGTTCCCCTCTGGAGGTTAGCCTTAATCGGCACTTCCAATCAAACTCAGCCGGATCTTTATTGATCCGGCTTTTTTGTTGCCCGCATGTCTTCGAGCCGGCAAAAACACGACCGAATCCGCCACGTAACAGTGACATGTAACATCGGGTAACATGTCGCAGACGCAGTCTATGGTTTAAGTGGATCATAGGACGCGGTTGGTCGGTTCGGGAGATGGGGGCATCACTCGGAAGACCGGGCTCAGGCAGCTACCGCGTCCGAACCATTTTTCCGGATGCGGCGGACCAGCCGTTGCCTCCCAGGAAAACGGTCCGCAATAGGAACGGCGTCCGGATCATCCGGACGCCGTTTTCATTTCGCCATAAATCAAAGCGCGATGCGCTTCAGTCCCTTGCTTGACGCGTGTCGTTCTCCCGAAACCGCTATGCACTTTTGGGCGACATGCATCAGGCAGCCTTGCCGTTGGCGTTCATCGCCTCGTCGGCGAGCCGGCCGGTGAGCTCGGCCATGTGGTCGAAAGCGGCCTTGTAGCTGGCAACGCCGGCGGTGGCCGAGCGCAGCTCGATGATCAGGTCGCCGATTTCGGCCTGCGGCATGGTCGCCTCGACGACGTCCCAGCCGGGCCAGTCGGGCCTTGCGTCATAGCCGAGGATCTGTCCGCGCCGCTGCGGGATCAGCGCGATGATCTTCGAGGTCGCCTCGGAGGGCGTGACGATCTCGACCTTCATCACCGGCTCCAGCAGGACCGGCGAACAGGCGGCCATGCCTTCCTTCATCGCCAGCTTCGCCGCCATCTGGAAGGCCATGTCGGAGGAATCGACCGCATGGTAGGAGCCGTCCGACAGGTTGACGGCGACATCGACGACCGGGAAGCCGAGCGGACCCGTCTTCAGATAGTCGCGAATGCCGGTCTCCACCGACTGGATGTAGGTTTTCGGCACCACGCCGCCGGTGATGGTGTCGGAGAACTGGAAGCCGGAACCGCGCGGCAGCGGCTTGATCTCGATCACCACGTCGCCGAACTGGCCGTGGCCGCCGGATTGCTTCTTGTGGCGGCCGCGCTGCTGCGCTCCTTTGCGGATCGTCTCCCGGTAAGGCACCGCCGGGGCATGGCCCTCGATCGGAATCTGGTTCTTGCCCTCGAGGCGCTCGCGCACCACGCGCAGATGCATTTCGCCGTGGCCCGACAGGACGGTTTCGGCGGAGTCCTGGTTGTGGCGCAGGCTGAGCGACGGGTCTTCCTCGGCAAGCCGCTGGATCGCCGCCGACATCTTGACCTCGTCCTTGCGCTCCTTGGGACGAAGCGCGAAGGCGAAGACCGGCTGCGGCGGCTCCAACGTGACCAACGGCCGGATGCCGCCCTTGGCCGAGCTCAGCGTCTGGCCGGTCTTGACGTTGTCGAGCTTGCCGAGCGCGACCGTGTCGCCCGCTTTGGCGGATGCCTGCTTGATCTGGTCCTTGCCCAACATCCTGTAGATGCCTGAGACCTTCGCCGTGTCGCCGTTGGACAGGAAGAGCTCGGCGGCGTCGGCCAATTGGCCGGAAAGCACGCGCGATACCGAAAGCTTGCCGCCATGCGCGGTGTGGATGGTCTTCATCACCTGCACCACCGTCTGGCCGTCCGGCGCGCCAAGGCGTTTCCTGGTCGCCTCGACATCGGGCGCATCATGGCGGATGGCTTTCAACAGGCGCAGCACGCCATTGCCCTTCTCGGCCGTGCCGATCAGCACCGGCGTCACCGCGCCGGCGCGCAGGTCGGCCGAGAGATCGTCGAAGATCGCGTCCTTCGGCGGCTCGATCTCCTCCAGCAATTGCTCCATCAGGTGATCGTCGTGATCGGCAAGTGTCTCCAGCATGGAGAAACGCGCTTCCAGCTCGCGTGCCTTGTCGTCGCCTGGAATTTCGGCCACTTCGCTCTCGGCGTATTCGCGATAGATGTAGGCGCGCTCCAACGCCAGATCGATCGAGCCGATGACGATGCCGTCCTTGCGCACCGGAATCTGGCGCAGCAGCAGGGGTACCGAGCTCGCCGGCTGCAGCATCTTCAGCGTCTCGCGCACGCCCGCGATCGCCTTGTCGACCTTGTTGAGGAACAGGATGCGCGGAATGGCGAGGTCGTCGAGCTTGCGCATGATGAGCTGCAGCGCCGGGATCTTCTTCTCGTCGGCCTCGGCGACGACGACCGCGAGGTCGCAGGCGGCAAGCACGGGTTCGGCTTCGAAGGCGAATTCGATCGAGCCGGGGCAGTCGACGAAAGTGATCTGCTCGCCCATGAAATCGGTGGTGGCGAAGGTCGCCTCGACGCTCATGGCGTGGGCGCGGGCTTCGGGTGAATGATCGGAAACGGTGTTGCCCGATGAAACGGGGTTCTGGCGGGGAATGGCGCCCGTGCGGGCGAGAATTGCTTCGAGAAGTGTCGTCTTACCGCTTGCAAAGGGACCGACTATGGCGATGCATTTCGGTCCCGTGCGTCGTTCTCCGGCGCGAGTACCCATGGCTGAACCTCCACTCAGGCGTTTCCCAAGAGAGCGATCAGCAAAAGTGGAAACCGGTTTGCGTCCGATCGCACCCTGTGCAGAGCGGCGGCCGGCCTGTTCGGCCGTCGCGGGCGGGGTTTTCACCTCTTCCCAAAACCATCGTCACACGGGTTTGCCGGCAGGGCAAGAAAAATAGGATGTTCGCCGGCTTGGGTCCGGCAGGCCGCCATTTCCTGTTCGTCAGGCTGTGAGGGCGAGCGGCTCGCGGGCGGCGGCACACAAGGCGCTTGCCCTGTCGCGCGGCGCCGGCTTGCCGAAGAAATAGCCCTGGAAGCGGCTGCAGCCGGCCGCTCGGGCGAGGGTGAATTCCTGCGCGGTTTCGACACCTTCCGCGACGATGGCGATCTCCTGGATGCGGGCGATCTGGGCAAGCGCGGAAACGAAGATCTGCGCCACCTGGTCATGGGCGAGGCTACGAATGTAGGAGCGGTCGATCTTGATGCTGTCGATGGGCAGCGACTTCAGATAGTTGAAGCCGCAATGGCCGGTGCCGAAGTCGTCGAGCGCGATGTGGAAGCCAAGGCCGCGCAGCGCCTCGAGGCGCCTCAGAACCTCGGGGGTCGCTGCCGTCGCCACGGTCTCGGTGATCTCGACGATGAATTGCGATGCCGACCGGCCGGTCTCGCGCAGGACCCGGTCGCACATCATCACGATCTCGTCGCGCTTCAGCTGCTCGCCGGAGACGTTGATCGAGATGCGCCGTCCGGGAAAGTGCCCGACATCGGCGCAGGCGCGCTTGAAGACCCATTCGCCGATCATGTCGATCAGCGTCGAGCGCTCGGCGATCGGGATGAATTCCGCCGGCGAGATCAAGCCGCGCACGGGATGGCGCCAGCGGATCAATCCTTCCAGCGCGTCGACGGAGCCCTCGGGATCGACGATCGGCTGGTAGTGCAGTTCCAGCTCGCCGAGATAGATCGCGGCGCGCAGCTCGCGTTCCACCAGCCGGCGATAGCGTTTGTCCGACAGCATCTCCTCGTCGAAGACGGTGACGCGGCCGCGGCCGCCGGCCTTGCTTTCATAGAGCGCGAGATCGGCCAAAAGCATCAATTCGGTTGCATTCGAAGCATGCAGCGGCGCAAGCGCGACGCCGACCGAGATCGACAGCGGGATGATCTTGCCCTCGTGCCTTTTGCCGGCGCGCATGGCATCCAGCAGCCGGCGCGCGTCCCAGCTGATGAGGGCGATGTCGCCATGCGGAACCATGACGCCGAACTCGTCGCCGCCGAGCCGCCCGATGACGCCGTCCTCGAAAATACGCTGCGCTTCCGCGACCAGATGGGCCAGCGCCAGATCGCCGAATTGGTGCCCGAACGTGTCGTTGAGCTGCTTGAAATGGTCGAGGTCGATCAGAAGCAGGCTTGCCTGGCGACGGTTGCGCAAGCCGCCCAGCCAGTCGCCCAACGCTTCGATGAAATAGCGCCGGGCCGTGGCCCCGGTCATGGCATCGACCGTGAGGAAGCGGTGCTTCTCGGCCTCGGCGTCCGCCGCCGATTGCAGGCGCTGGACGACGCTCGCGCGCATATACATCAGCACCAGAAGCGCCATCAAGCTCGATGTCACCGACACCGCGAGAGCGCCGGCGCGGGAGGCGCTCTCCGTCAGCGCGAAGACGGCAAGACCGGTGGCGGCGATGCTCATCGCGAGCAGGGCCTGGATGCCGCGATAGATACGGCCGCTGTGATCCTTGATTGTCGCCAAGATACTCATGTCCGCCCCCACAGCACGCGCCATGGCTAGGACCTCAGCCGTTAAGAAATACTGAGTGCGATCGTCGTCGCGCCGCATTCGGCGACGCTTGACCGTCCGCTCGGATTTTATGGTTAAAAAGCAACGATTTATGACAGTTTTCTGACATCCTGAGAGTGTCTCCCAGCGCGCTCTTGCCTTCAGGTGGCATGCCCTGGAGATTGGCCGAAACGCCCATCGCGATCGTCATGTATGGACGGCCCCTATGGGCAAGAGGGAATCTTTCAAAATCCCGGCGCCGGGGAACTACCGCGCATCCACCATTTTCAGGAACAGCGCCGAAAGGTTCTCGGCGAGTTCGCTGCCGTCGAGCACGCCCCGCTCGATGGCGTCATCGACGGCGCCATGCAGGCCCTGGAACAACACGATCGCGGTGAGGTCTGGATGACCGACCGACCAGGCGCCGGCCTGCGTGCCCGCGGCAAGAAGGGACGAAAGATCGCCGAGCAAGGGGTTGTCGCCTTTCATCTGCCGCTGGTCGGGACGATGGTCATGGAAGACGACGTCATGCAGTTGGTGGTCGTCGAGATAGGCCGCTATGCCGGCGCCGACGAAACTCTTCAGGCGTCCGGACCAGTCATCGGGCCGGCAGGCTTCGATCGCATCGCGGATGCGGGTGCGAAACCCTTTGACGAAGCGCTCGCGCAGGGCGCCGACCAGATCCTCCTTCGAGGTGAAATAGAGATAGAAGGTGCCCTTGGCCACCTCGGCACGCGTGGCGATCTCGTCGATCGTCGCTGCGCCGACGCCCTTGGCAATGAACAATGCCGCGGCAGCCCGCAATATGTCGTCCCGGCGCACTTCGGCCGGCTTGGTGCGTGGCTTCAGCGCCTTCTTGGCAACGGCAGGCATAGGGTTCGGACCGGTCCACAGTGCTGGCTTATCGAATGCCATTATCGTGCTTCTAACATTCTAGGCAAGCTTTTTATAATGATTCCAAAATAACTTAGATACATTGACTGACCGTCGGTCAGTGATGTAGGTGACTGCGAAACTCACCTGTGGGAATGTCATGCCGAAGAACCGATTGCCGCTTGTCGCCGCCATTTATCTCGGCTCCTTCGTGGCGCTTCTCGACGTCAGCATCGTCAATGTCGCCCTGCCGACCATCCAGCAGGCCTTGCGGACCGATTTTGGCGGGCTGCAATGGGTGGTCGATGCCTACACGCTCTGCCTTTCGGCCTTCATGCTGTCGTCCGGGCTGATCGGCGACCGCTATGGCCGCAAGCGCTCCTGGCTCTGGGGCGTCGGCATCTTCGTGGCCGGTTCGCTGATCTGCGCGGTGGCGCCGAACCTGACGGCATTGCTTGCCGGCCGGGTGGTGCAAGGTGTCGCGGGCTCGCTGCTCATCCCCGGCGCTTTATCGATCCTGACGCAGGCTTTCCCGGATCCCCGCGAGCGCGCCGGCGTGATCGGCGGCTGGGCCTCGTTCGCCGCCGTCTCCCTTTTGGTTGGCCCGGTGCTGGGCGGCATCCTGGTGCAGACGGTCGGCTGGCAAAGCATCTTCCTGATCAACCTGCCGCTCGGCCTGGTCACGGTTGTGCTCGGCGCCGTCTCCATCAGCGAGACGGCGCATCCGGAGCATGCGCATCTCGATCTCGTCGGCCTTGCGCTCAGCATCCTGTGGCTCGGCGCCTTGACCTTCGGCCTGATCTCGGCCGGCGAAACCGGCTGGAGCGATCCGAAGACCGTCACCGCGCTTGTCGTCGGCGTCGTCGGCCTGGCGATCTTCCTTGGCTTCGAGGCGCGCACGCCACGGCCGATGCTGCCGCTCGGCCTGTTCCGCGACGTGCGTTTTGCGGTCGCCAACGTCGCGTCCTTCGCGCTCGGCTTCACCTCCTACACCAGCGTCTTCTTCTTCTCGATGTTCCTGCAGCAGGTGCAAGGCTGGTCGCCGACGCAGACCGGCCTGCGCATGGCACCGGCCTTCATTGTCCAGATGGTCGTGTCGCCGTGGATCGGCAGGCTCAGCGCGCGTTACGGCCATTCGCTCTTGATGACGGTGGGTTATGCGCTGATCGGCCTTTCCATGCTCGGCATGTGCTGGGCCGGGCCGTCGACGTCCTATGCGGTGCTGTGCCTGTTGTTCGCGATCAATGGCCTCGGCAACTCGCTGTCGATCCCGACGGGCAGTGCCGCGGCGATGTCCTACGCCCCACGCGAGCGTTCGGGTATGGTGTCGGCTGTGGTCAACGCCACCCGCCAGAGCGGTCTTGCCATCGGTATCGCGCTGCTCGGCGCGCTGATGAGCATGCGGGCGACCAGTCTGTTGACCGGCTACCTCGGCGAGGCCGGCGTCGCCAATGCCGATGCGGTGGCCCGCGCCGCGATCTCGCGGCATGATTTCGCCACCGATGCGGCCATCGGCGAGAGCGGCGTGCACGAGCTTTTCACAATCGCCTATGCAGGCGGCTTCCATGCCGCGATGCTGACGGCGGCGATCGGCGCGTTCCTCACCGCGGCCTTGCTGATTGCCGTGCTGGCGCCAGCCGAGGCCCGAGCGGCCAAGCAAACGAAGCAGCCGGCGTGAGGTCGGTCGTCGCGCAACAAAAAACCCGGCCTGAAGCCGGGTTCTTGTCGTCTGGCGGCTGCGCGCCGATCAGGTCAGCGACGCGGTGAAGCGCTGGATGCGCGTGCAGGCTTCCTCCAGCAGCGTCTCCGACGTGGCATAGGAGATGCGGAAGTTCGGTCCAAGGCCGAAGGCCGAGCCGAACACCACCGCGACACCTTCGGCTTCCAACAGCTCGGAGCAGAAAGTCTCGTCATTGTCGATCACCTTGCCCGTCTTGGTCTTCTTGCCGATCAGCTCGGCGCAGGACGGATAGACGTAGAAGGCGCCTTCGGGCGAGGGGCAGGTGATGCCGCGCGCCTGGTTGAGCATCGAGACGACGAGGTCGCGCCGGCCCTGGAAGACCGCCTTGTTCTTGGCGATGAAATCCTGCGGCCCGTTGAGCGCCTCGACGGAAGCCCATTGCGCGATGGTGCAGGCGCCCGAGGTCTGCTGGCCCTGGATCATGTCCATCGCCTTGATGAGCGGCACCGGGCCGGCGGCGTAGCCAATGCGCCAGCCGGTCATGGCATAGGCTTTCGACACGCCGTTCATGGTCAGCGTGCGCTCATAAAGGTTCGGCTCGACCTCGGCGATGGTCTTGAAGACGAAGTCGCCATAGGTCAGGTGCTCATACATGTCGTCGGTCAGCGTCCAGACGTGCGGATGCTTCAGCAGCACATCGGCCAGCGCCCGCAGCTCGGCTTCGGTATAGGCGGCGCCCGACGGGTTGGATGGCGAGTTCATCAACAGCCATTTGGTCTTCGGCGTGATCGCCTTTTCCAGCACTTCGGCCGTCAGCTTGAAGCCGTTGTCGATCGAGGTGTCGGCGAAGACCGACGTGCCGCCGCAGATCGCCACCATTTCGGGATAGCTCACCCAGTAGGGGCGCGGGATGATGACCTCGTCGCCCGGGTTCAGCGTCGCCATGAAGGCGTTGAACAGGATCTGCTTGCCGCCGGTGCCGACGATGGTCTGCTC
>NZ_RZTO01000389.1:0-5623 GCF_003997225.1 Mesorhizobium sp. M2C.T.Ca.TU.002.02.1.1 | reverse complement strand
CTATAGCATTGACAAGCGTATCGAGAGAAACGCCAAGTTGATCCAGCCCAAGCTGTCTCTCGATTTCGGCAATCGCCGATGGAGATTGCCCTTTCAACGCTTCGATGGCGTTCTTGATCGCCGCCCCATAGGAAGACACGGACTCGTAGTCGGTCTGATCGACGCCAAACTCCTTGCCAGCGCGCTCCATCAGCCGGACCTTCATGGCTGTGATGTTGAGGTTGTCGACGCTGAACATGGATGGCGATGCTGCGGGCTCAGCCGGCATCAGCGGTGAAGTCGTGAGCCTGGAGGCGATGCCGATGCTTGCCGCCGCTCTGGGAGTCGACGGCAGGCGTTGCTGCTGCAGGATCACAAGCCTGGTGCTGTCGAGCGGTGAAGACATTGCCGGTCTCGCAGGCGCCGGTCCATCATGGTTCGGACGCCGGGCGGTCGACCCAAGACATCATGTCCCGAGCGGAACAGTTCGCAGGCAGTAACCCAGTTGTCCTAAGAATTCGACAGAGCAACCGTTCATCATTTAACGAAATGGCGAACCGGTCTATCGCCTTGTTTGGCAAAATCCCGGACGGAGCCTATGCAAGATCGCCATCCTGGCAAGGCAGCACCGCCCCCGCCCAGGCGCTTTCCCAACATGGGAACCTGGCGATATCAGCCTGCCCGCATCTCCCGCGCGCCGCCCCTCGCCCTCGCCACGATCGCCTCCAGCGGCTCGGGCCGGTGCAGGAAATAGCCCTGGCCATAGGCGACGCCCATGCCCATAAGGATCTCCAGCGCGTTTTTCTCCTCGACCTTTTCGGCCACCACAGCGGCGCCCATCGATCGGGCGATGCCGGTGATCGCCGAGACGATCTCGCGATCGAACGGGCTGTCGGCGATGTGCTCGACGAACGAACCGTCGATCTTGATCGCATCTATGGGAAAGCGCCTGAGATATTCGAAGGAGCTCATGCCAGCGCCGAAGTCGTCGAGACTGACGCGGCAACGGCGTTCGCGCGCCCGGCGCACGAACTCCGCCGCCGCGTCGAAATTGGTGACGGCGGCCGTCTCGGTGATCTCGAAGCCGACGGCCGACGGTGACGCGCCGCTCTCGGCGATGGCCTCGTCGACGAAATCCCAAAGTTCCGGATCGGAAAGCGTCTGCGCCGACAAATTGAAGTCGAGCGCGATGGCCCCCGCTCGCATCGCATCGCCATGGCGCCTCAGCGCGGTGCGGATGATCCAACGGTCGAGCCGGGCAGCAAGGCCGAAGCGTTCGGCGACCGGCATGAAATCGCCGGGCGGGATCATGTTGCCGGTGCGAGCCTCGAGCCTGGCCAGCACTTCGACATGGCGGCTGTCTTCCCATGGCTGGCCGAGCCGGTGGATTTCCTGACCGAACAGCTTCAGCCGGCCGTCCTCCATCGCATCGACCAGGTCGGCCGCCAGCCGTGCGGCGTTGAGGCCGGCGGCGCCCAACGTGGTCTCCGGCGAGAACACCGCGAAGCGGTTGCGGCCGCCGGCCTTGGCGGCGTAGCAGGCATCGTCGGCGCAGGCGAGCGCATCGGCCACGCTCATGTTGCGGTCGCGCACAAAGGCGATGCCGATGCTGGCGGCAAGCCTGCGCGAAGTGACGGCCGGGCCGAGATCGGCGCCGCGCACGGCGGCAAGCACGGCGCGGGCAAGACGTTCGGCGCAAGCGTCATTGCAGTTCGGCACCAAAAGCGCGAATTCGTCCCCGCCAAGCCGCGCCGCATGCGCCGAAGCGGGCAGGCTGGCGAGGATGCCCGCCGCGACGCTCTTCAGCGCCACGTCGCCGGCGGCATGGCCGGCATAGTCGTTGAGCGCCTTGAAGTAGTCGAGGTCGACATAGAATACGGCGAGTGGCAGCCGCTCGGCCATGGCGATGTTCTCGGCAAGCAGCCGGTCGAAGGCCGCGCGGTTGAGCAGCCCGGTCAACGCGTCGTGGCGCGCGGCGAAGGCAAGCTCCTCGGCGCGCCTCTTCTCCTCGGTGATGTCGCGCACCGTGCCCAAAATCTGGCCGGCTGAGCCCGCAGCGATGAAGCGCACAAGCGACTCGACGTGACGGATTTCACCGTCGCGGCGGACGATGCGATATTGCACGGCCGCGACGCCCTCAGAGCCGACCGGCACATCGTGGGCACGCTCGGCGACTTCCTTGTCCTGCGGATGCAGGAAAGTATGCCAGAAGTCGGCGGCCACCTCGTCGTGGTCAGTGACGACGCCGAATATCTCGCGCGTGCGGGCGTCCCAATAGCTTTTCTGGGTGCCGATATCGAAGTGCCAGATGCCCGTGCCGCTGGCGGCGAGCGCGAGACGGAAGCGGACGTTGATCTGCTCCAGCGCCGCTTCGGCTTCCTTCTGCCGGGTGATGTCGGTCTGCACGCCCATCAGCCTGAGCGGCTTGCCGTCAGCGTCGCGCTCGACGATGCCGCCGCGGTCGAGCACCCAGACCCAGTGGCCGTCCTTGTGGCGCAGGCGCAGCTCCGTCTCGATGGAATCGACGAGGCCCGCAATATGCCGGTCGCCGCTTTCCTGCGCGCGTTGGCGGTCGTCGGGATGGGTCAGCTTCAGCCAGAGATCGGACGTGTTGGCAAGCTCGCCCTCCTCGTAGCCCAGCATCTTCGACCAGGTCGGCGAATAATAGCAATCGCCGGTCGACAGATTCCAGTCCCACAGGCCGAGTTGAGCCCGGTCAAGCGCCAGCGCCCAGAACTTGCCGTTGCGTTTATTGTCGTCCGCCATTCTTTGTTCTTGCCGTCCTGTCCCGGCAATACTGCATGAAAGCAGAGAAGAAAGAGTTACCGGGTGGGGGCAGCTAATCTCCCCCTTGCGGGGGATTGCTAACTGCCCAGCGCCAACCGCCGCCTCGCCACCGCCGCATGGAACCGCGCGCCGTGCAGCAGGCCTTCGTCGTTGAAATCGTAGGCAGGATTGTGCAGCGGCGCGGTGTCGCCATTGCCCATGAAGACGAAGCAGCCAGGGACATGGGCGAGGAAGCGGGCGAAGTCCTCCGACGCGGTCATGGGCTCCGCCGCAACGTGAACAACATTGTTCGCCAGCACCATGCGCGCGGCAGCGAATGCCTCGTCGACAAGCGCCGCGTCGTTGATCAACGGCACGAACTCGCGCGTGTAAGTGATTTCAGCAGCAACGTTATAGGCCTGGGCGATGCCCTCGGCGATGCGGCGCATCTCCTTTTCGATCGCGGCGCTCACCTCGGACCGGAAACTGCGGCAATCGCCCAGGATGCGCGCCAGCCCCGGCAGCGCATTGCGGGTGCCGTCGGTGATGAGCTCGGTCACCGAGACGACACCGACATCGGCCGGACTCAGGCGCCGCGAGACGATGGTCTGCAGGTTGACCACCAGCGCGCAGGCCGCGACCAGCGTCTCCTGGCCGGCATGCGGCCGCGCCGCGTGGCCACCGAGGCCTTTGAGTACGATCTCGAAATTGTCCTCGGCCGACATGACCGGGCCGCTGCGGGTCTCGAAATGGCCGATGGGAAGGCCCGGCATGTTGTGCAGCCCGAAGATCTCCTCGAAGGGAAAGCGCTCGAGCAGGCCGTCGTCCAGCATGGCCAGCGCGCCCCTGCCCCATTCCTCGGCCGGCTGGAAGATGAAGCGCACCGTACCATCGAAGCCGCCTTCGTTGGCGAGCAGTTTGGCCGCGCCGAGCAGCATCGAGGTGTGGCCATCATGGCCACAGGCATGCATGGTGCCGGGTGTCTGCGAGCGCCAGGCTTGCTTGCCCTGCTCGGCGATGCGCAGCGCATCCATGTCGGCGCGGAGCGCGATGGCCCGGTTGCCGCTGCCGCGGGTCAGCGTGCCGACGACGCCGGTGCCGCCGACGCCTTCGGCCACCTCCAGTCCGAACGCGCGGAGTTTTTCCGCCACGAAGGCGGCGGTGCGTCTTTCCTCGAAGCCGAACTCGGGATGAGCGTGGAGATCACGCCGCCACGCCGCCATCTCGCTGTGCAGTGCCTGTTGGTCGAGTTCAGCCATCGGTCGCTCCAAGCCTCTTCTTAACACGGAGAACCGGAATTGCTCTCAAGCACTCTGCAGGAACACCTCTTCCGGCGCCATCCCGACCAGCTCGGCAAAGCGGCCATGGTCAGTCGCGCCCTCGGAGTTGATGACGAGCACGCGCGAGTGCGTATCGAGGCCGAGTGCGGCGCGTATACGCCGGTCGCCGGCGGCGCGGACCAGCCCGGCCAGGCCTGCCCCGCCGCTCTCTCCGGAGACGATCGCGGGATCGCTGCCCAGGGGCCGCGCCAGCCGCTTCATCACCGCGACCGCGTCCTCTTCGTCCACCGTCATGAAGGCATCGCCGACGCGCGCCAGCACGCGCCAGGCGACGAGAGAGGGCTCGGCGCATTCGAGCATCGTCATCACGGTCGGCTCCTGCTTTGCGACCGTCGCCGGACGTCCGGCCTCGGCCGATGCGTAGATGCAAGCCGAGCGCCGCGGCTCGACCACCACGGCCTTCGGCCGCCTGGAGCCAAGCATGACGGCCATATGGCCGGCGACCGCCGCCGCGAAGCCGCCGACGCCGGCCTGCAGGAAGACATGCGTTGGTGGCTCGGCCATGCGCCGCAGCGTCTCGCGCACGATCACGGTATAGCCCTGCATGACGAGCCCAGGGACGCGTTCATAGCCGAGCCAGGACGTGTTGGAGATGATCTTCCAGCCGCGCTCAGCGCCGACGCGCGCGACTTCGCGCACCGCATGGTCATAGCCGCCCTCGACCTCAACGATCTCGGCGCCGAAGCGGGCGATGGCCGCGACGCGCTCGGCACTGACACCGGCATGGACGAAGATCACCGAACGCGCGCCGACGAGGCTGGCGCCCTGCGCCACGGAGCGGCCATGGTTGCCGTCGGTGGCGCAGACGAAGATCATGCCGGACGCGATCTGGCGCACCCGGGCGTCGTTTATCTCGCTGATATCGACATCGCGCCCGAGCCACTTGCCGGCCTCCTCCAGCACCAGCCGCATGACGGCATAGGCGCCGCCCAGCGCCTTGAAGCTGCCAAGGCCCAGACGCTGGCCTTCATCCTTGACATGAAGCGCCGCGATGCCGAGCTCGTCGGCCAACGCCGGCAAGGCGTGCAGCGGTGTCTCGGCATGGTCGTGGCGCGCCTTGAGGTAATGCTCGGCCCGCTCGCCGCCAGCCATGCCGAGTGCCTCTGCATCGGCGGCAACCAACGGCTGGTTGTATTCTGGACGTTGGTTGAGAAGCAGCATGCTAGTCTTCCTGCAAGGCACTGAACTCGTTTGGCGGGCGCGACTCCGGCGCGATTCTGCGCGCTTTAATTGGCTAAGTGATTGAAGTTTGTTTCGATTGGATGTCGCCGAATGTTCGGTTCGGAAGCACCCGATACAGCCAACATGACTATTTTTGGTGGTATTTCGCTGCCGCTGCACCCATCTGCGTTCCTTCCGCGATCAGTCGGCCGCCAGCCGGGCGGCGACGCCGAGCAGGATGTTGGCGCCGGCAACCAGCTCGTCGGGAGCGGTGAATTCGGCGGGGCTGTGGCTGATGCCGCCCCGGCTCGGCACGAAGATCATCGCCGACGGCGCGATGCGCGCGATCATCTGCGCGTCGTGGCCGGCGCCCGAGG
>NZ_RZTO01000388.1:0-5624 GCF_003997225.1 Mesorhizobium sp. M2C.T.Ca.TU.002.02.1.1 | reverse complement strand
TGCGCGCCGGAATTCCGGAAGCAATCAACGAGTCGATGCGGCGCACCGGCATCTACCACATCATCTCGATCTCCGGCCTGCACATGGCGCTGGTCGCCGGCACGATCATGGTGCTTTTGCGCGGCGCCTTCGCGCTGTTTCCCGATTTCTCGTCGCGCCGGCCGGTGAAGAAATATGCCGCTGGTATCGCGCTCATCTCGATCGCGGCATACCTCGTGATCTCCGGCATCGTGGTGGCGGCCGAGCGAAGCTTCATCATGCTCGCCGTGATGCTCGCCGCCGTGCTCTTCGACCGCGCGGCGCTCACCATGCGCAACCTGGCGATCTCGGCCATCGCCGTGATCCTCGTCTCGCCGCATGAAGTGGTCGGCCCGAGCTTCCAGATGTCCTTCGCCGCCACCGCCGCCCTGGTCGGCGCCTATGCCGGCTTTGCCGACTATCGCGCCGGCAAAACGACCGCGCCGCCGGCAAAGCGTTCGTTCCTCGGGTTCCTGTCGCGAAAAATGGCGGTCGGTGTGGGTGGCGCCGCCGTGACGTCGCTCATCGCGGGCAGCGCGACGTTGCTGTTTGCGATCTGGCATTTCCAGCGCGTGTCGCCGCTCAGCCTGCTCGCCAACCTGGCGGTCATGCCGATCGTCTCGCTGATCGTCATGCCGTTTGCCGTGTTGAGCGCACTGGCTATGCCCTTCGGCTTCGACGGCCCGTTCCTCTTTGTCATGGGCAAGGGCCTGACGGCGATGATCGCCATTTCGGCGTGGATCTCCGAGCGCTCACCGGTCGATGCCGTCGGGCTGATCTCGATCCAGTCGGTGCTGCTGGCGACGGTCGCGCTGGTGATCGCGACGATGGCCACCACCTGGCTGAGGCTTGCCGCCGTTCCCTTTGCGCTCGCCGCGCTGCTGGCCATTCCGCATGCCCGCACGCCGGATGTGCTCATTTCCGAGGACGCGCATCTGGTGGCGATGCCGATCGGCGGCGGCGAGCTTGCCGTCAATCGCGACCGCTCCAACGAGTTCACCACCGACAACTGGAAACGTGCGCTGAAAGCCGAGACAATCGTGCCGCCGGAGACGTTCGCCAAAGATGCGCTGGACATCGCCGATCCCGTCGACCTGCCGCCCGGCTCGCCGTTCTACTGTACGGGTGATCTCTGCATCGGCCGGCATCCATCCGGCGCCATCGTCGCGCTCGCCGAAAACCGCGACAGCGCCCGGCCTGCCTGCGGCTTCGCTGATCTCATCGTCATCAACGACGCCACCGCCAACAATCCTTGCTACGATCCGCGCGTGCTTGTCGTCACCAAGCGGCAGCTGGCGCGCGACGGCAGCGCCGCCGTCTTCTTCGATCCGCAATCGGCAACCGCGCGGCCGGCCGTCCGCTATGCTGTGGAAGAGCCATATCGGCCCTGGCACGAGCAGCGGAAATACACTCGCGAAGCGAGAGGACTGCCGCCTTATCAAAAGCCTGCGCGGGCGGATGCGAAACCTTCGCGACCGGATCAGTAGCGGCGGATCAGCCCGACAAGCTTGCCCTGCACCTTGACCCGGTCCGGCCCGAAGATGCGGGTCTCGTAGGCCGGGTTGGCGGCCTCCAGCGCGATCGAGGCGCCCTTGCGGCGGAAGCGCTTGAGCGTCGCTTCCTCGTCATCGACCAGCGCGACCACGATCTCGCCCGGGCTTGCCGTGTTGGCGTTGCGGATGATGACGGTGTCGCCGTCGAAGATGCCGGCCTCGATCATCGAGTCGCCCTTGACCTCGAGCGCGTAATGCTCGCCGCCGGCTATCATGTCCGGCGGCACTGTGATCGAATGCGTCTGGTGCTGGATGGCGTCGATCGGCACGCCGGCGGCGATGCGGCCCATCACCGGAATGGATACGGCGGACCCGGCATCGTCGTCATTGCTTGGCGTCGGGGCGCGCGATGGCGTAGCCGGCTTGATCTGACGGTTGAGATTGTTCTGACCCAGGCTTCCCTGGATGACGCTCGGCGAAAACTTCTTCGCCGCATTGAGGCCGGGGGCGATCGAGTCGGGCAGCCGCAACACTTCCAGCGCGCGCGCCCGGTTCGGCAGCCGGCGAATGAAGCCGCGTTCCTCCAGCGCGGTGATCAGCCGGTGGATGCCGGACTTGGAGGCGAGGTCGAGCGCTTCCTTCATCTCGTCGAAAGACGGCGGAATCCCGCTTTCCTTCAGCCTTTCGTGGATGAACATCAGAAGTTCATGTTGTTTGCGCGTCAGCATGGCGGCCCCCACGGGTTCTGAAACCAGAATCAGAAAAACAAACCCAGAACAAACACTATCTGTTCCAGTTGTGTTCCGCAACCGTTTAAAGTTTAGTGAATTTGTTGACGTTTTGTTCAGCGTAACATCAGAACGCTGCATTCGGCGCCGGTTTCGGCGGCCGGCGCGAAAGGCTCGCGCACGATCAGGCCGTTGGCGTCGGCGAGCATCCTCAGCATCGAGGAGTCCTGGATGCCGAACGGGGTCGCGACCAGCGTGCCGGCGTCCTCGCGCACGACGGCGCGCACATAGTCCTGCCTGAGGTCATTGGCCTGCATCGCGGCGCCCAGCCGGGCCGTTCGCAGGTCTTGCCTATGGTCGCGGCCGCCGAGCCGGGCAAGCAGCGGCTTCAGGAACAGCTGCGAGCAGACGATGCTTGCCACCGGATTGCCGGGCAGGCCGATGCAACGGACGTTGCCAAGCCGGCCGAACATCAGCGGTTTGCCGGGGCGCATGGCGATCTTCCAGAAGTCGAGCTGCATGCCTTCGCCGGTCAGCACGTCATGGATCAGGTCGTGATCACCGACCGAGGCACCGCCGAGCGTGACGATGACATCGGCATTCGCCTCGACCGCTTTCCTGACCAACGCGGCGATCGCCTCCTTGCGGTCGGCGGCGATGCCGAGATCGAGCGCACGTGCGCCGACCGACTGGGCGGCTGCGGCGACGCCATAGGCATTCGACGAAATGATCTGATCGGGGCCGAGCGCGCTGCCCGGGGGCAGCAGTTCATCGCCGGTGGCGATGATTGCGACCAGCGGCCGGCGTACGACATTCAGGGCGGGATGGTTGGCCGAGGCGGCCAGCGAAAGGGCTGCCGCATCGAGCACACGGCCCTTTTCGAGCAGCACGTCGCCCTCACCGAAGTCGAGCCCGCGGCGACGTACATTGCGTGCTTGCGCGGTCGGTTCGGTGACCTCGATCTTGCCATTGCCGCGATCGCGGACGTTTTCCTGGATGACGATGGTGTCGGCGCCATCAGGCAGCGGCGCGCCGGTGAAGATGCGCACGGCCTGGCCTTCGCCGACGGTCCCGGAAAAGCGCCGCCCTGCAGGCGCCATGCCTATGACCTCGAGTTGCGCCGGCGCCGAAGCGACGTCGGCGGCGCGCGCGGCGTAGCCGTCCATGGCGGAGGCGTTGAAGGGCGGCTGCGTGCGCAGCGCCACAACCGGTTCCGCCAGGACCCGCCCGGCCGCATCCGCCAGCGGAATGCGTTCGCCCGGCAAAGGTGCTGCGCCGTCGAGCAGGCGTTCGAGCGCTTCGGCGACCGGAACCAACGCCATCAGGCATCCGCCTTGTAGTCACCGGACTTACCGCCGGTCTTCTCGACCAGCCGGACGCCGGAAATCACCATGCCGCGATCCGCCGCCTTGGCCATGTCGTAGATGGTGAGGCAAGCGACCGAGGCGGCGGTCAGCGCCTCCATCTCCACGCCGGTCTTGCCGGTGACACGGGCGAGCGCGGTGACCCTGAGGCCCGGCAGCGTGCGGTCCGGCTCGATCTCGACGGCCACTTTGGTGAGAAGCAGCGGATGGCAAAGCGGGATCAACTCATGCGTCTTCTTCGCGGCCATGATGCCGGCGATGCGCGCTGTGCCCAGCACGTCGCCTTTCTTGGCGTCGCCAGCGAGAATCATCTCCAGCGTTTCAGGCCGCATGGAGACAACGCCTTCGGCGGTCGCGGTGCGCGTCGTCTCGGCCTTGTCGCCGACATCGACCATGTTGGCTTCGCCCTTGGCGCCGAGATGGGTGAGGGCCATATCAGACGGCCTCGGCCGCTGCCTTGCCCGTCAGCAGAAGCTCGGTTGCCGCGGCCACATCGGCCTGTCGCATCAGGCTCTCGCCGACCAGGAAGGTGCCGATCTTGCTCTTCTCCAGCCGGCGGCAATCCTGATGCGTGAAGATGCCGCTTTCGCCGACCAGCAGCCGGTTCGCCGGCACCATCGGCGCCAACCGCTCGGAAGTCTCAAGGCTGGTCTCGAAGGTCCGCAGATTACGGTTGTTGATACCGATCAGCCGCGACGACAATTTTAGCGCACGCTCCATTTCAGCCTCGTTATGCACCTCGATCAGAGCGTCCATGCCGAGCTCGAAGGCGGTCGCTTCGAGGTCCCTGGCCAGCGTGTCGTCGACGCTCGCCATGATGATCAGGATGGCGTCGGCGCCCCAGGCGCGCGCTTCGTAGACCTGGTAGGGATCGAACAGGAAATCCTTGCGCAGGGCCGGCAAGCGTACCGCTGCCCGCGCGGCCGTCAGGAATTCCGGCGCGCCCTGAAAGGACGGTGCATCGGTCAGCACCGAAAGACAGGCTGCGCCACCTTTCTGATAAGCCCTGGCGAGCGCCGGCGGATCGAAATCGGCGCGGATCAGGCCTTTGGAAGGGCTGGCCTTCTTGATCTCGGCGATCAGCGCGAAGTTGCCGGCCCGGCGCTTGGCGTCGAGCGCCGCGAGGAAGCCGCGCGTCGCACCGGCATCCTTTGCCCGCGCCTTGATCTCGACGAACGGTACTTTCGCTTTCGCCGCGGCGATCTCGTCGCGCTTGTAGGCTTCGATCTTGCGCAGGATATCCGACAAGGCCTTATCCGTTCGAAATCTCGACAAGCTTGTCCAGCACGCCAAGCGCGCGGCCGCTGTCGATCGCTTGCGCCGCCGCCGCGATGCCGTCGGCCAAAGTCGTCACCTTGCCGGCCACGACCAGCCCGGCGCCGGCATTCATCAGCACCGTATCGCGATAAGCGCCGGGCGCTCCGCCCAGCATATCGCGTAATTCCTTGGCGTTGTAGGCCGCGTCGCCGCCGCGCAGCTCTTCCCTGGTGTGCCGCTTCAATCCGACGGCTTCCGGCGTCAGGGTAAAGCTGCGGATCTCGCCGCCGGCAAGCTCCGCCACCTGGGTCTCGCCCGTGGTGGTGATCTCATCATAGCCGTCGCCATGGACGACCCAGGCGTGCTCGGCGCCCAGCGCCTTCAACGTCTCGGCCACCGGCATGATCCATTCCGGCAGGAAAACGCCGACCATCTGGCGGCTGACGCCGGCGGGATTCGACAGCGGTCCGAGCAGGTTGAAGATGGTGCGGGTGCCGAGCTCGACGCGAGTCGGCCCGACATGCTTCATCGCCGGATGATGCGCCGGCGCGAACATGAAGCCGACACCGGCCTCGTGGATGCAGCGGCCGATCATTTCGGGCGAGATGTCGATCTTGACGCCCAGCGCCGTCAGCACGTCGGCGGAGCCGGTCAGCGAGGACAGGCCGCGATTGCCATGCTTGGCTACCGGCACGCCGGCGGCGGCGATGACGAAGGCCGAAGCGGTCGAGATGTTGACCGAGTGCGAATTGTCGCCGCCGGCG
>NZ_RZTO01000387.1:0-5629 GCF_003997225.1 Mesorhizobium sp. M2C.T.Ca.TU.002.02.1.1 | reverse complement strand
AGTTGACACAACGACGACATGCACCAGCGCTAAGCCGCCCGTGGCGGACCAGTTCAGCGCGACCACGAGTGCGTCGCAGGATGTGCCTTCCATCACAGGGGAACTGACCATGAAATCGCGAAATCTTGCCCTAGCCATGACCTTCGCCGCGGCGCTTCTCGACTCATCGGCGCTTGTCGCACCGGCCTTGGCCGACGGCGTCGTCACCATATACTCGGCCGACGGCCTGCATGACGGCAACGGCAGCTGGTACGAGACCGAGTTCGCCGCCTTCACCAAGGCCACCGGCATCACCGTGCAGTACATCGAGGGTGGCTCGGGCGGCGTCGTCGAGCGCGTCGCCAAGGAGAAGTCGAACCCGCAGGCAGACGTTCTCGTCACGCTGCCGCCCTTCATCCAGCGCGCTGCCGCCGACGGCCTGCTGCAGGATTTCAAGCCCGAAGGTTCCGACCAGATCGAAGGCGGCACCGACAAGTACCGGCCGCTGGTCAACAACTACATGAACTTCATCTACAACGCTTCGGCGCTTTCGGAAGCGCCGAAGAGCTACAACGACCTGCTCGATCCGAAGTTCAAGGGCAAGATCCAGTACTCGACGCCCGGCCAGGCGGGTGACGGAACCGCCGTCATGCTTGAGATCATCCACGCCTTCGGTGGCGAGGATGCCGGCTTCGACTTCATGAAGAAGCTGCAGGACAACAATGTCGGCCCGTCCGCCTCGACCGGCAAGCTGACCGCGCTGGTCAACAAGGGCGAGCTGCATGTCGCCAATGGCGACCTGCAGATGAACCTGTCGCAGATGGCCGACAATCCCAATATCAAGGTGTTCTGGCCCGCCGGCCCCGACGGCACTCGCTCCACCTTCGCGCTGCCCTATGAAATCGGCCTGGTCACCGGCGCGCCCAACGGCGACAATGGCAAGAAGCTGATCGAGTTCCTGCTCTCCAAGGAAGCGCAGTCGACGGTGAGCTCGGTCGCGCTCGGCCTGCCGGCCCGCAAGGATGTGAAGCCGGACGACGCCAATTTCGCCAAGGCGCAGGAAGCGATGAAAGGCGTGACCATCTGGGCGCCGAACTGGGACGAAGCGCTCACCAAGCTGCCTGACTACGTCAAGAAGTGGAACGAAGCGACGGGAAGTTGATCTCCTGGTGAGCAAATCCGGAGGAGCAGCCATGTCGGTGCCCGCGTTCACGGGAAGCAATGTCATGGACGTCGACGCCGCGAAAATTCGCGGCGCCGGCTCCAACGTTCACTTCGACAAGGTCAGCGTGGCCTATGGCGCGCATGTCGTGCTGCATCCGCTGACGCTCGATATCGCGCCCGGCGAGATCCTGGCGATGATCGGGCCCTCCGGCTCCGGCAAGACGACGGCGCTTCGGGCCGTCGCCGGTTTCGTCCGGCCGGCGAGCGGGCGCATCCGCATCGGCGCCACCGACGTGACCGATCTGCCGCCCTACGAGCGAGGGCTCGGCATGGTGGTGCAGAATTACGCGCTGTTCCCGCATATGCGGGTCGAGGACAACGTCGCCTTCGGTCTCAGGGCGCAAGGCGCCGACAAGGCGCTGATCGGCGAGCGCGTCAAGGACTCGCTTGCGACCGTCGGCATGTCGGGCTTTGCCAAGCGCTATCCGCGCGAGCTTTCCGGCGGCCAGCAGCAGCGTGTCGCGATCGCCCGGGCGCTGGCGGTCAGGCCGCGCGTGCTTCTGCTCGACGAGCCGCTTTCGGCGCTCGACGCGCAGATCAGGCGCAACATGGTCGAGGAGATCGCCAAGCTGCATCGCGACCTGCCAGGGCTGACGATCCTCTATGTCACGCACGACCAGACCGAGGCGCTGACGTTGGCCGACAAGATCGCCATCATGCATGACGGAAGGGTGTCATCGCACGGGCCGACGGCCGAGCTTTACCGACGGCCGCCGAACCGCTTCACGGCCGAGTTCCTCGGCCGCGCCAACCTGTTGCCGGTCACGGTCGCCGAAGGCGCCGCCGGTCCGAAGGGCCTCGCCAAGGCCAGGCTCGGCGATGCGGTGCTCGCGGGCGCCGCACGCGGCGAGAAGCCCGGCGACAAGACCTTGCTCTGCATCAGGCCGCAGCATCTGAGCCTCACCGGCGACGAAGAGCATACCAACAGGATCGTCGGCACGCTGAAGGAAGTGCACTGGCAGGGCGAGCTCACCCATCTGGTGCTCGATGTCGACGGCACGCCGGTGCGCGTCGCGGCGACCAGGCTGCCGGTCAGCCTGCCGGAGCGTGGCTCGACCATGCCGCTCTTCTTCACGCCCGGCGACACGTCGCTCGTTCCGGAAGACGTCCGTGGTTGACGCGGCCGTCCTTCACGCCCCGATGACCAGAAAGGTGCCCGGCCGGCTCTGGATCGTGCCGTCGGCGGCGCTGCTGGCGCTCTTGTTCTTCTATCCGCTGGTGCTGATCGTCCAGCAGGCCTTTGCCGACGACAGCGGCATGGCGAACGTCGCCGAATTCGTTCGTGTCCTGCATGCGCGCTTCTTCCTCAACGCGCTCGTCAACACCATCACCATTTCCGTCGCGGCGACGGCCGGATGCCTGATCGTCGGGCTGGTGCTGGGGCTGATCCTCGCCTTCGTGCCGTTTCCCGGCAGCGGCGTCATCGCCCGGCTGATCGACACCTTCATCGCCTTGCCGACCTTCCTGGTGACGCTTGCCTTCACCTTCCTCTACGGCTCGGCCGGCATGCTCAATGCCGGGCTGATGGAAGTGTTTTCGCTGCAGGCGCCTCCCGTCAACTTCCTCTACTCGACCTGGGGCGTGGTGCTGGCCGAGGTCACCGTCTACTCGCCCTTCGTGCTGCGTCCGCTGCTCGCCGCCTTTTCGCTGGTCGATCGCGGCCAGATCGAAGCGGCGAGCGTGCTCGGCGCGCGGCCCTTCCGCATCGTGCGTCAGGTGATCCTGCCGGCGGCCGTGCCGGCGCTGATCGCCGGCGGCAGCCTGTGTCTGTTGTTGACGGTGAACGAGTTCGGCATCGTGCTGTTCATCGGCGCCAAGGGCGTCATCACTTTGCCGCTGCTGATCTACAGCAAGGCGATCCAGGAATCGGCCTATCAGGTCGCCTGCATCATCGCGGTCATCAACATCGCGCTGTCGCTCGGGCTGTTCGGGCTCTACCGCTTCGCCGCCGGCCGGCTGGGAGCATAGGGATGCTGGTCTGGTCGCGCCCCGGTCGCATGCTGATCTGGACAGTCTTCGCGCTGCTGTTCGGCGTGCTGTTCCTCGCCCCGCTGGCGGTGATCCTGCTTTCCAGCCTGGCCGACCAGTGGAACGGCGTGCTGCCGAGCGGGTTCACGGTCGAGCACTACACCGACGTCGCGCAAGGGGCGGCGTGGAAAGCGGTCAAGGCGAGCCTCGTCACCGGCTTCCTGGCCAGCGCGCTGGCGCTGGTCAGCGGCACCTGGGCAGCACTTGCGCTGCGTATCCAGGACGCAACTTTGGCCAGGGTGCTCGGGGTGCTGTTCTTCATTCCAAGCGCGGTGCCTTCGGTGTCCGTTGGTCTCGGCCTACTGGTGGCCTTCAGCCATCCGCCGCTTTTGCTCAACGGCACCATCGCCATCGTCATGGTGGCGCATTTCGTGCTGATCTCGGCCTTCACCTTCGGCAATGTCTCGGCTGGGCTGGCGCGGCTTTCGCCCGATTTCGAGCAGGTGGCGTCGAGCCTTGGAGCGCGTCCCGCCTACCGGCTCTGGCACGTCACGTTGCCGCTGCTTACGCCCTATCTGGTCGCAGCCTTCGGCCTGAGCTTCGCGCTGTCGATGGGCGAGCTTGGCGCCACCGTCATGGTTTATCCGCCGGGCTGGGTGACGCTGCCGGTGTCGATCTTCAGCCTGACCGACCGTGGCGATGTCTTCGCCGGCGCCGCGCTGACCATGGTGCTCGTCGCCGTGACGCTCATCCTGCTGCTCGGGCTCGAACGCGTCGCCGGTCGGCAGACGAGGTCGTAACCTCGCAAGTCTAGGACGACCGCACTTTGCCGTAGCGTTTGATCAGGCGATCGCGCTTCAGGCGCGACAGCCTCTGCGTCCAGAAGAGCCCGTCGAGCTGATCGATTTCGTGCTGGTGGCACACCGCCAGCAGACCTTCGGCGTCCTCGAAATGCTCCTTGCCCTCGAGATCCTGATAGCGAACCCGCACGCGGGCGTGACGCTCGACATCTTCCGTCACGCCAGGCATCGAAACGCTGCCTTCTGTATGGCGGATCGTCTCGGTCGAGGCCTCGACAATCGACGGATTTACATAGATCGAAGGCTTTGCGGCGGGAGGCATCTGGATCACGACAAGGCGTTTCAGAATGCCGATATGCGGGCCGGTGATGCCGATGCCGGGTGCCGCGTGCATGGTGTCGATGAGATCGCCGGCCAGGTTGCGCAGATCGCTGTCGAACAGTTCTACGGGATCCGCGACGGTGTGCAGCAGGGGATCGGGGAACTTTATGATCGGCCGGACCGCCATGCGTCAGCCCACCGGCTTCTGCAGCACGTCGAATTGCGGGTTGGTTTCCGAGAATATCGGCAGAGCCGCGGCACCGAGGACGGACGTGTCCTTTCCCGCGGCGCCGACCATGACGCGCGGCGTGGCGCGGGCGCTGGTCGAGCTCACCGAGAGATGGAGCGGTTCCAGCCGACTGGCCAAAGCCTCGATCACTGGCAACGGCATGAAGCCGCCGAGGACGACGGTTTCGGGGTCGAGCGCCATTTCCAGGATGTCGATCGCCTGCCGCAATGGCTCGACCGCCTCGGCGAGCCAGGCTTCGAAGCGGCTGTCGCCGCTTGCTAAAAGCTGTTCCAGCAAGTCGGGAGAGGCATGGTCGGGATCCGCCAGACCGAGCCTGTCATAGGCTGCGCGCAGCGAGACGTAGCGCTCCAGGCAGCCGCGCTTGCCGCAATCGCATGGCAGGCCGCCCGGCCGCACGATGATGTGGCCGATCTCGCCGGCGTTGTGGCGGCTGCCCTTGTAGAGATGGCCGTCGAGGAAAAGCCCGGCGCCGAGGCCCGTGCCGATGAACAGATAGACGAAACTGCCGAGCTTGCGGGCGACGCCATAGAGCCGCTCGCCTATTGCCGCCGCAGTGGCGTCGTTCTCCACGGTGACGGCGATGCCGGTCAGCTGTTCCAGCTCTTCGGCTACCGGAAAATCCTGCCAGCCGGGAAGGGCGGTCGGGCCGACCGAGGTCATGCCTTCGACGCCGAACGGCCCGGGCATCGCCATCCCGATGCCGAGCAGCCTTTGCCGTTCCAGTCGAGAGGTTGCGATCAGGTCGCTCGAGATCGTGGCAAGCAGCGGCATGGCCTCTGTGGGAGTGGGCTGGTCGACATTTCTCTCGATGCGCGCGCGCATCGCGCCGGAGAGATCGGTGACGACGCCGACAGCCAGTTGGTGGTCGAGCTGCAGGCCGATCGAATAGCCGCCATCGGGGTTGATGGAGTAGGGGACCGCCGGCTGGCCGCGCGCGCCTTTCAGCGTCGCTTCCGGGCGTAACAGCCCGGCCGCTTCCAATTCCTCGACGATGTTGGAGATGGTTTGCGACGACAGCGCTGTAAGCCTTGCAATCGCCGCCCGCGACAGCGCGCCGTTGGTGCGGATCGCCTCGATCACCACACGC
>NZ_RZTO01000386.1:0-5632 GCF_003997225.1 Mesorhizobium sp. M2C.T.Ca.TU.002.02.1.1 | reverse complement strand
GACGTTGCGCGCGAGGCAGGCCCGGGAAGCCTGTCGCTCGAGGCGGTCGCCAGCCGCGCCGGAGTGTCGAAGGGCGGCCTGCTCTACAATTTCCCGACCAAGGCCAAGCTGATGCAGGGGCTGGTCGAAAGCTACCTCAGCGATTTCCAGAAGGCGCTGGAGGCACGCGCCGCCGAGGCCGGCCACGAAAGCGTGCTCTCGGCCTATATCAAGCTATCGGCCGACGACTGCGAGCAGCCGAAACCCTCGGCGTCCTGGATGTTCTCGGCGATCGCGGAGGATCCCGATTTCCTGACGCCGATAAAGGCCTTCAAGCACCAACTGTTCGAACGGCTCAAGGCGGAGACGGAGGACCTCGGTTCGCTGCTGGTCTGCTTTCTCGCCATCGAAGGGATGCGCAGCATGAATCTGTTCGATTCAGACGTGCTTTCGGAAGACGAACGCAAGCTGCTGGTGGCTTCGCTCCTGAAGATAGCCGGATAGTCACCAGACTGCTTGGTAGTGACCAAACGGTTAAAGGCGTCACACCAGCTTCATCCTACGGACATAGCGTCCCTCCCGGTTCTTTGCTGCAATGCAAATGGAGTGGGACAATGGTGGACGTGGTATCAAGTGAGGCGGGGATCCCGAGACCGGATCATCCCCTGGAACAATCGGGCGGGGCCAAATGGTTCCTGCCGGCTTTCGGCGTGCTGGTGCTCGTCGGCATCATCTATGTCGGCTATGCGCTCAGCCAGGATCTGGCCATCGCCAAGACGGTGCCGTGGATCCTGCTCGGCATCGCGCTTCTGATCGCGCTCGGCTTCGAGTTCGTCAACGGCTTCCATGACACCGCCAACGCGGTCGCCACCGTCATCTACACGCGTTCGCTGCCGGCCGAATTCGCGGTCATGTGGTCCGGCGTTTTCAACTTCCTCGGCGTGTTGACCTCGAGCGGCGCGGTGGCGTTCGGCATCCTGTCGCTGCTGCCGGTCGAGCTCATCCTGCAGGTCGGTTCGTCGTCCGGCTTCGCCATGGTGTTCGCGCTTCTGGTCGCCGCCATCCTGTGGAACCTGGGCACCTGGTTCCTCGGCCTGCCGGCCTCGAGCTCGCACACGATGGTCGGCTCGATCATCGGCGTCGGTCTCGCCAACCAGTTCATGGCTCCGGCCGGAAGCGCCACCAGCGGTGTCGACTGGGGTCAGGCGACCAATGTCGGCACCACCTTGCTGGTCTCGCCGATCGTCGGCTTCTTCGCCGCCGCGGCGCTGCTCTATGCCATGAAGTTTCTGGTGCGCAACCCGGCGCTCTACGAGGCGCCGAAGGGCAACACGCCGCCGCCATGGTGGATCCGCGCGCTGCTGATCTTCACCTGCACCGGCGTCAGCTTCGCGCATGGCTCCAATGACGGCCAGAAGGGCATGGGCCTGATCATGCTGATCCTGATCGGCGTGGTGCCGACGGCTTACGCGCTCAACCGCACGCCCGACATCAACTATCTCGACGCCTACAAATCGGCATCGGTCGCCGTCGAGCAGGCGCTGGGCAAGTACGTCAAGCCCGGCGTCACCGTCGCAGACGCCAATGCTGCAAAGGCGGCCGTGCAGGAAGCCGTGCGCAGCAAGACCTGGAACGATCAGACGACGATCGCGCTGCAGACCTACATCCACAACACCACTGCCGAGCTTGGTCCTTATCCCACGGTGGAGAAGGTGCCGACCGACCTGGTCAGCAACGCGCGCAACGACATCTATCTGATCGGCGAAGCGCTGAAGCTGATCGACAAGAAGCAGCTGCTGCCGATGCAGGCCGCCGACCTCAAGGCGGTCACCGACTATCACAAGGCGGTCGACAACGCGACGAAGTTCATCCCGCTGTGGGTGAAGATCGCCGTGGCGCTGGCGCTCGGGCTCGGCACCATGGTCGGCTGGAAGCGCATCGTCGTCACTGTCGGCGAGAAGATCGGCAAGAGCCACCTGACCTATGGCCAGGGCGCCGCCGCCGAGCTGGTCGCGATGATCACCATCGGCATGGCCGACCGCCTCGGCCTGCCGGTGTCGACCACCCACGTGCTGTCGTCGGGGGTCGCCGGCACGATGGCGGCCAACGGCTCGGGCCTGCAGTGGTCGACCGTGCGCAACCTGGCGCTGGCCTGGGTGCTGACGCTGCCCTGCGCGATGGCGCTGGCCTTCGTGCTGTTCGTGATCTTCCGCCAGGTGTTCTGAGCGGCGGAAGCGTTCCAAAAAAGGCAGCGCCGGTCGCCGGCGCTGCCTTTTGTTTGATGCCTACCCTCAAAACGCTGGCGGGACAGCACCCCCCCTCTGGCCTGCCGGCCATCTCCCCCGCAAGGGGGGAGATTGGCAGCTCAGGCGCTGCGCCCCTTTCGACGTCGACAATTGGCGAATGCCGCGCAACATCCGATCTCCCCCTTTGCGGGGGAGATGTCCGGCAGGACAGAGGGGGGTGTGGCGGAACTCGACCAGGGGTGCCCGTCAATGGAACGGCCCGTCGCGGACCTTACGTCGGATCTTCGCGGTGCAGGTCGTGGATGGTGACGCCGTCGGCGTTGTCGGGCAGCATCAGCCATTTCTTGTGGCGCAGGGTGCGCTCGGTGTCTTCCAGGCCCATCTCCCAGTGCTCGCGCATCGAGGTGCCGGAAAACTCGTAGTCCTTGGCGTGGCCTTCATAGCCTTTGTGCTGGTAGATCAGGTGGACGATGTTGACCACGCCGGCATCGGAATAGTCGGCCATCAGCTCCTTCTCACCGTCCTTGAGCTGGTCCGGCGGCACGCGCTTCAACGCGTCGAGCAGCTTCATCTTGAGCGCATGGATGCGCTGGAAGTTGTCGGTGTTCTGGCGCGTGCGGCTGGAATACATGATGTCCTTGTGGCGCGACAGGACGTCGGCCATGCCGCGCGGCAGCACGCCCCGGGCGCTGAACAGGTCGACCTGGAACACTAGCGAGGAGCGGTCCTCCTCCTGGTCGAGCAGATATTGCAGCGGCGTGTTGGAGACGATGCCGCCGTCCCAGTAATACTCGCCCTCGATGCGGATCGAGGGGAAGGCCGGCGGCAGCGCGCCGCTCGCCATGATGTGCTCCGGCCCGATGCGCACCTTGTCGGTGTCGAAATAGACGAAATTGCCGGTCCTGACGTTGACCGCGCCGACGCTCAGCCGCTTCTTGCCGTCGTTCAGGACGTCGAAGTCGATCAGGCTTTCCAGCGTGTCCTTGAGCTCGGCGGTGTCGTAGAAGCTGGTGGCGCCCTCCGCGCCCGCCAGCTGGAACCAGGGGTTGGGGTTGCGCGGCTTGAAGAAGCCGGGCTGGCCCATGGTCATCGTCATCAATGATGAGGTCTGGTTGCGGATATCGCGATAGACGTCGCCTTCGGGCGTGTAGGCCCAGATCTTGCGGCCCGAGATCGTCTGCCAGAACTGCTCCAGCCGCTGCAGACGGCGGCTCGGCTCGTTGCCGGCGATGATCGAGGCATTGATGGCGCCGATCGAGACGCCGGAAAGCCAGGTCGGCTCGCAGCCGGCGTCCGCCAGCGCCTGATAGACGCCGGCCTGATAGGCGCCGAGCGCGCCGCCGCCCTGGAAGACCAGGGCGATGCGGTCGTATTGCGCGGTGATTTCGGCGATGGTGGCAGCAACTGCCTTGTTGCGGGTACGCTCAAGCACCGGCTTTCTCCAACTCCTTCGCGCCGGCATCCGATCGGCCGCGGTCGGCGAGATAATCATGCACGACTTCGCCGAGACCGAGCGTCAGGTCGGCGGTGAAGTGAACCGCCGAGACGATGTCGAGCACGGGCAGCTTGGCGACATCGGCCATGACATGCGGGCGAAGGTCGAGCGCGGCCGGCGCCGTCCAGGCTTCCTTCAGCGTGATGTCGGTGAGGTAATAGCGGACGAGCTCGCAGATGCGCGGGCTGCCGTCGACATGCGGGATGATCTTGATCAGGAAATTGGGCGCGGCGAGCGAGGCCAGCACCTGGTCGTGATCGGCCTCGCGGTGCTTGTAGCCCATGGTACCGGTGGCGCAGAGCACGCTGCCGTAATGCAGCGTGCCGACCACCACCTCGCCCTCATGCACGATCTTGGGGCTGGCAAGCTTCTTCGGGAAACCCCAGAGCTCGCGGCCGCCGGCGATCGGCGCGTCGTCGTCGAGATACATGGAATGCACATAGCCGCCGTGCTGGCCCTTGTAGCGCACCGGAATGACCTGGCCGGTCTCGGTGTAATCGCCGAAGCCGGTCGAGTCCGGCATGCGGATGAACTCGTATTTCACCAGCGGCTCGTCGATCTCGAGCGGCGCCGGCACGACGGCTTCGAGCGCCTCGCGCGTCGTGCGGTAGGTGATGATGATGTATTCGCGGTCGAAGAAACGATAGGGGCCGGGCGGGAAGGACGGGTTGGTGAGCGGCATCGCATAGGCGCGCTTCACGACGTCGGCGATTTCCATGGCTGGTGCCCCAAAACAGGTTTGAAATGAACCCGCGCGAATGCGCTGGCAAATATGTTGCATGGCAGCATGACAGTGCCGTGTCAGCCCCAGGGCGGCGCTTCCTGGAGCCGGCAAACGCCGTCACGGCGCTGTAACAGCGCCGACATATGGGTGTGGCATTGTGATGCTGCGGCGCACAAATCGTGTGCCTTCCGGGTTGTCTGCCTTCATACTCTTCCCTCCTGTCCTCCTGTCGCGAGATCTCCCATGGGTTCCCTGTCTTCGAAGAATGCGCTCGTCACCGGCTCGACCAGCGGTATCGGCCTCGCAATCGCGCGCGCCTTCGCCGCCGAAGGCGCCAACGTCACCATCAACGGCCTGGGGGACGCCGCGGGGATCGAGCAGGAGCGGGCCGGCATCGAGAAGGACTTCGGCGTCAAGTGCCGCTACTCGGGCGCCAACATGATGGACGGCGCCGCCGTCACCGCCATGATCCACGAGGCCGAGGAGGCGTTCGGCAGCCTCGACATCCTGGTCAACAATGCCGGCATCCAGCATGTCGCGCCGATCGAGGAATTTCCCGACGACAAGTGGGAAGCCATCATCCGCATCAACCTTCTGGCCGCCTTCTACGCCATCAAGGCCGCGGTGCCCGGCATGAAGAGCCGAAAATGGGGCCGCATCATCAACACAGCCTCGGCGCATGCGCTGGTCGCCTCGCCGTTCAAGTCGGCCTATGTCTCGGCCAAGCACGGCATTGCCGGCCTGACCAAGACGGTGGCGCTGGAAGTCGCGCAAAACGGCATCACCGTGAATGCGATCGCGCCCGGCTATGTCTGGACGCCGCTGGTCGAAAAGCAGATCCCCGACACGATGAAGGCGCGCGGCATGACCGAGGAGCAGGTCAAGCACGACGTGCTTCTGGCGGCGCAGCCGACCAAGGAATTCGTCACCGTCGAGGAGCTTGCCGCGCTTGCGCTGTTCCTGTGCAGCGACGCGGCCAAGCAGATCACCGGCACGACCCTGCCGATGGATGGCGGCTGGACGGCGCAGTAAAGCCACCGGCCGCTTCCGGTAAAGCGCGGAGTTCCCGCCTTGGCAATTTGAATTCTTGACAATCGCGGGGGACCGTTCCAGCATTCCCGCAAGGGGTTCCCCGCGACGACCCCGTGAGGCGTCAGCCCAACGATCGCGTCCAGACTCTCTCTGTTC
>NZ_RZTO01000385.1:0-5646 GCF_003997225.1 Mesorhizobium sp. M2C.T.Ca.TU.002.02.1.1 | reverse complement strand
GCCCGGAAGACCGCATTCTCCAGCTGGCGGATGTTGCCCGGCCAGTCATAGGCCTGCAGCATCGCAAGCGCCGCGGCCGATATGCCCGCAAGGCGGCGGCGCGGATCGGTCGGAGCGACCTTTTCCATGAAATGGCGGACAAGATAGGGAATGTCGTCGCGGCGGTCGCGCAGCGGCGGCACGAAGATCGGGTAGACGTTCAGCCGGTAGAACAGGTCCTCGCGGAACTTGCCGTCCTTGACCTGCTGCAGAAGGTTGCGGTGCGTGGCCGAGATCAGGCGGATATCGACCTTGACGGTCGAGCGGCCGCCGACCGGATCGACCTCGCCTTCCTGCACGGCGCGCAAGAGCTTGACCTGGACGTCGAGCGGCAGATCGCCGATTTCGTCGAGGAACAGCGTGCCGGAATTCGCCTCGACGAATTTGCCGGTGTGCTTCTCCGTTGCGCCGGTGAAGGAGCCCTTCTCATGGCCGAACAGGATCGATTCGACGAGATTATCCGGGATGGCGCCGCAATTGACGGTGACGAAGGGCTTCGAGCGGCGGTCGCCGCTGCCCTGGATGGCGCGCGCCACCAGCTCCTTGCCGACGCCGGACTCGCCTTCGATCAGGATCGGGATGTTGGAGGCCGCTGCTTTCTGCCCGAGGCGTATCACCCGGTCCATCGCCGGGCTGCGCGTGATCATGTCCTTGAAGGTGAGATGGCCGCCGCCGCGTCGCCGCGAGGCGCGCTTCATCTCGTCCTCGACGGCTTCCACCTTGAGCGCGTTGGAGATCGCGGTCTGCAGTCTGTCGGGCGACGCCGGCTTGACGACGAAATCGAAGGCGCCGTGCCGCATCGCTGAAACGACCGTTTCGATGCCGCCCTGCGCCGTCTGGACGATGACGGGAACGTCGATGGCGCGCTCGCGCATCGCCTTCAGCACGCCGATGCCGTCGAGGCCGGGCATGACGAGGTCGAGGATGACGACCGAGACTTCGCGCGCGTTCGGCCCGTCGAGCACGTCGAGGCCGGCCTCGCCGCTATCCGTGACGATCGCGCTGTGGCCGAACTTGATCAACGCGGCCTCGACCAGCCTGCGCTGCACCGGATCGTCATCGACTATGAGTATGGAACCTGTCATGACTATGTTGGCTGCCCGCCTTGGAAATCCCCATGGATCATCTTGGCACAGGGTTCTAAATAAGGTTTCAAAAAACCCGGTGAACGAATTCCTTAGGATTTGACCGGCTTCTTTTTCCTTTTGATTCTGGAAGGTATCGTTGATGCGCATGATGTTTGGTCGGCGGCTTGCGGCGCCAGCGTCCGGCCAGGGTGCTGCGGGGCTTGGCGACCTGCCTGAATGGAATCTCGCCGATCTCTATTCCGGCATGGAAGCGCCCGAGTTGAAGCGCGACATCGCCAAGGCGGCCAGCGACGCCGTCGCCTTCGAGACCCGCTGGAAAGGCACGCTGGCCGCGGAAGCCGGGCGCGGCGGCGCCGGCCGGCTGGGCGAGGCGCTGCAAACCTATGAGGCGCTCGAGGAGCTGATCGGCCGCATCGTCTCCTATGCCGGCCTCGTCTACGCCGGCAACACCGCCGATCCGCAGCGCGCCAAGCTCTATGGCGACGTCCAGGAGAAGATGACGGATGCCAGCGCGCATCTTCTGTTCTTCGCGCTCGAGCTCAACCTGATCGACGACGCGGCGATCGAGAGCGCTTTGGCCGCCGACAAGGCCTTCGGCCACTACCGGCCCTGGGTGCTCGACCTCAGGAAGGACAAGCCCTACCAGCTCGAGGACCGTGTCGAGCAGCTGTTCCACGAAAAGTCGGTGACCGGACGCGGCGCCTGGAACCGCCTGTTCGACGAGACGATGACCGACCTGCGCTTCGACGTCGACGGCGAGGAACTGACGCTGGAGCCGGCGCTCAACCGGTTGCAGGATGCCAATGGCGAGGTTCGCCGCCGCGCCTCCGAGGCGCTCGCCGCCACGTTCCGCAAGAACCTGCGCACCTTCACCCTCATCACCAATACTTTGGCCAAGGACAAGGAAATCTCCGACCGCTGGCGCGGCTTCCAGGACATCGCCGACTCGCGCCACCTCGCCAACCGCGTCGAGCGCGAGGTGGTCGACGCGCTGGCGGCGGCCGTGCGCGAGGCCTATCCGCGGCTGTCGCATCGCTATTACGCGATGAAGGCGCGCTGGCTCGGCATGGAGGTGATGAACCACTGGGACCGCAACGCGCCGCTGCCGGAGACGCCGCAGGCGGTGATCAGCTGGGACGACGCCAGGGACACGGTGCTCTCCGCCTACCAGCGCTTCTCGCCGGACATGGCCGAAATCGCCCGCGGCTTTTTCGATCGCAGATGGATCGACGCGCCGGTCAGGCCGGGTAAGTCGCCCGGCGCCTTCGCCCATCCCACGGTGCCGTCGGCGCATCCTTACGTGCTGCTCAACTACATGGGCAAGCCGCGCGATGTGATGACGCTGGCGCATGAACTCGGCCATGGCGTGCACCAGGTGTTGGCCGCCGGCCAAGGCGCGCTGATGGCCTCGACGCCGCTGACGCTGGCCGAGACCGCCTCCGTCTTCGGCGAGATGCTGACCTTCCGCTCGCTGCTCGAGCAGACCGGAGACAAACGCGAGCGCAAGGCCATGCTCGCCCAGAAGGTCGAGGACATGATCAACACCGTCGTGCGCCAGATCGCCTTCTACGAATTCGAGCGCAAGGTGCATGCCGAGCGAAAGAACGGAGAACTGACCTCGGACAGGCTCGGCGAATTCTGGCTGGAGGTGCAGGCCGAGAGCCTGGGACCGGCAATCAAGCTGCGTGAGGGCTATGAGGTCTTCTGGACCTACATCCCGCATTTCATCCACTCGCCTTTCTACGTCTACGCCTATGCCTTCGGCGATTGCCTGGTGAACTCGCTCTACGCCGTCTACCAGAACGCCGAGCGCGGCTTTCAGGAGAAGTATTTCGAGATGCTGCGCGCCGGCGGCACGAAGCATCACTCCGAGCTTCTGGCGCCCTTTGGCCTGGACGCCACCGATCCCGCTTTCTGGCAGATCGGCCTTGGCGTGATCGGTTCGCTGATCGACGAGTTGGAGGCGCTCGACAGTTGACGACAGCAACGGCGCGCAGATCGGTCGCAATAATTTAGCCGATACGCATATTAGCAAGAATCTATTCTTGCCCTAAATAGCTGTTCTTGAATAATTCTCCGGCGCATTTTTCAACTAGCTTTCGACAAGCCATATGATAGCGTCCGGCTTCAAGCTCAGCCGGACGCATCGCGCAGGCCCGAGATGGCCGGTCGCGGCGCCACGGCGAATGCGATGATGGCCGTCGGCCCCGGACAAGGCCGAACGCCGATGGCTCGATTGAAGCCGGCGGTTCCGCCAACCACGGAACCTTTGACGATCCTTGGCGTGCGCTCGCCTCCCGGGCCTCGGCCGACAGATCGGACTGGAGAGGGAAATGAGCACTTTCTTCTACATGCTCCTGGCGTTCGTTGTGGGTATCCTGGTTGGCTGGTTCATCTGGGGCCGCCTGCGCGGCGAGCTCGACAGCCTGCGTGGCGATCTCGACCGCACGCGAAGCGAGCGCGACAGGCTGCGCGCCGACAGCGATCGGCTGAAAGGCGAGCTCGATGCCTGCGGCCGCGCGCGCGCCGATCTCGAAAGCCGGCTGCGCGACGGGCCTTCCGCCAAGACCGGCGCCGACAAGGCCGCCACGCCGGCGCCGACGGCGCTGATGTCGACCCCCGCGACCGCGACATCGGCGGCAAAGGCCGCTCCGACGAAGTCGGCCGCCGCGAAGAAGCCAGCGGCAACGAAGACTGCAGCCAAAGCCGCCGCGCCCAAGAAGGCGGCGGCGCCCGCGGCCAGGAAAGCCGCCGCGCCGCAGGCCGCGGCCGGCAAGGCAGACAATCTGCGCCGCCTCATCGGCATCGGCCCGGTCAACGAAAGACTGCTCAAGGGCCTAGGCGTCACCACCTATGCCCAGATCGCCGCCTGGACCGACGCCGAGGTCAAGCGCGTCGAGGAGGTGCTCAATTTCGACGGCCGCATCGCGCGCGAAAAATGGATCGAGCAGGCGAAATTGCTGGCCGCCGGCGACGAGGCCGAGTTCGCCAGGCAGTTTCCGACGGCTGGCACCGCAAATAACACTTGAACATCTCGCCGGCGTCTCAGCATCGGAGGTTAGCCAGACATCCGTCAATTCGTCATCCTATGGCGTAGCGAGGAGCGAAGCGACGCAGCGCAGACCATAGGATCCATTCCGTTACCTACAAGCGTTGCAGCGGTGCAGAAAGGTCTTCGTTCTGCACCGCCTTGCTCTTCGCGCAAGGTCACGGAATGGATCCTCGGGTCTGCGCGTCCGCTTCGCTTCCGCTCTGCCCGTGGATGACGAAGTTCGCGCGTTTGCGCCAATCCCCTGCAAAATCGGTTGGCCAACAACTTCCTCGCCAACCGGACGCCTTTGCGCCGCCCGACGCCGTTCCCTCGATTGCGCCACGCCGAACCCCCATATAGAGCGGTCGACTGAATTCTCCGCATTCGAGGCTCATGTCCTTGCCCGCAGCCATTTTCCGCAACGACGCGACCGCTCGTCAGTTGGTCTTCGACCAACCGCGCGAGATCATCGCCGCCAACGATGCGGAAGAGTTCACCCCCGCGCTTGAAAGGGCCCAGGCTGCTTCCGATGCCGGCAAATGGCTGGCCGGCTATTTCTCCTACGAAGCCGGTTACCTGCTCGAGCCGAAGCTGGTGCCGCTGCTGCCCGAAGGCCGCCGCGCGCCCTTGGTCTGCCTTGGCGTCTTCGATGCGCCGGTCGACCACCCGGTGCCGCAAATGCTGGCCTCCGCCAGCAACGGCCCGATCTTCGACGCCAGGGCAACCTGGTCGGCCGAGGACTATGCCGGCCGCTTCGCGCGCCTTCACAACCACATCCGCAAGGGCGACTGCTACCAGGGCAACCTCACCTTCCCGGTCCGTGCGCAATGGTCCGGCGATCCGCTTGCTGCCTTCGACGCGCTGACGGAACGCCAGCCGGTCAAATACGGCGCGCTGGTCTCGCTCGGCGATCCGATCGTGCTCTCGCGCTCGCCCGAATTGTTCTTCGAGATCGATGCCGACGGCATGATCGAGACGCACCCGATGAAGGGCACCGCGCCGCGCGGCGCGACCAAGGCCGAAGACGCGCGGCTGAAGGCCTTCCTGCGAAACGACGAAAAGAACCAGGCCGAGAACCGGATGATCGTCGATTTGCTGCGCAACGACATCTCGCTGATCAGCGAAGTCGGCACGCTGGACGTGCCGGAACTGTTCCGCATCGAGACCTACCCGACGGTGCATCAGATGGTGAGCCGGGTGCGGGCGAAGCTTCTGCCCGGTATCGGCATCCGCCAGGTCTTCGCCGCGCTCTTTCCCTGTGGCTCGATCACCGGCGCGCCGAAGATCCGCGCCATGGAAATCCTGCATGAGCTGGAAGATGCGCCGCGCGACGTCTATTGCGGCGCCATCGGCTGGATCGCGCCTGGCGGCAGGATGCGTTTTTCGGTGGCGATCCGCACCATCTCGCTCTTTGCCGACGGCGAGGCCGTCTACAATGTCGGCGGCGGCGTCGTCTTCGATTCCACCGCCGAGGAGGAGTATCGGGAG
>NZ_RZTO01000384.1:0-5649 GCF_003997225.1 Mesorhizobium sp. M2C.T.Ca.TU.002.02.1.1 | reverse complement strand
CGGAGAAGGTGGCCGCGAAGCGGCCGGATGAGGGGGAGTGACGGCTCAGATTGCCGCGGTGATGATGATCTCGACCAGATATTCCGGGCCGGCCAGCTTGGCTTCGCCGGTGGCGCGCGCCGGGGTGTGGCCCTGCGGCACCCACTTGTCCCATTCCGAGTTCATCTCGGCAAAGGTCTTCATGTCGTCCAGCCAGATGATCGCCTGCACGATCTTGGTCTTGTCGGTGCCGGCCTTGGCCAGCAATTCGTCGATGGTCTTCAGGATGTCGCGCGTCTGGGATGCGACGTTGCCGCCGGGCTGACCGACCTGGCCGGCCAGATAGACGGTGTTGCCATGAATGACGATCTGGCTCATGCGCGGGCCGACATCGATGCGACGAATGCTCATTGGAGGTTCCTTCGTTGTGGGAGTCGTTGCTCTTTAGAGTCCGGGCCGGCGCGGGGCAAGGCCGGCGGGCGCGAAACCAATTGAGCCAATTGTCCGGTTCCGAACGGCCCGCCTACACGGCGAGTTGACCGGACGTGTCACAATTCCGCCGGACCGCTATGTTGACTAATGTAATAACATCACATATCGACGGCGTATTCGAATTCGCGGACCGACGTTTGATGACCAATGCCTGCCTGACCTTCCGCGACCTGACGCTTGGCTATAACAGCCATCCGGCGATCCATCATCTCAATGGCATCGTGCGCAAAGGCTCGCTGACCGCCGTGGTCGGCGCCAATGGTTCGGGCAAGTCGACGCTGATGAAGGGCATTGTCGGCGTGCTGAAGCCGATGGAAGGCGCGGTGGTCCGCATGCCGGGTGTCCGCACCGCCTATCTGCCGCAGCAGTCGGAGCTCGACCGCTCCTTTCCGGCGCGCGTCGTCGACCTGGTTTCGCTCGGCCTGTGGCCGAAGCGCGGTATGCTCGGGCGCTACACCCGGGAAGACCGGGAGTCCGTCAGCAAGGCGCTGATGGCGGTCGGGCTCGGCGGCTTCGAGAAACGGCCGATCGACACGTTGTCGGGCGGCCAATTGCAGCGCACGCTGTTTGCCCGCGTGCTTTTGCAGGACGCCGACCTCATCCTGCTCGATGAGCCGTTCAACGCGGTCGACGCCAAGACGGTCGGCGACCTCATCCAGTTGATAAAACGCTGGCATGGGGAGGAGCGCACCATCATGGTCGTCGTCCACGACCTCGATCTGGTGCGGCAGAATTTCCCCGAAACGCTGCTGCTTGCCCGCCAGCCGGTCGCCTGGGGCGACACAAAGGAAACGCTCAGGCCGGAAAACCTGCTCAAGGCAAGGCGCTTCCACGAGGCGTGGGAAGAGAACGCGCCCTGGTGCGAGCCCGAGGATCATGATCATAGCCATGATCACGCGCATCACGATCATGCGCATGATCACCATCACGACCACCAGCACGGCTCCGGACCGAGGGCGGCGTGATGGATTTCGTCTACGGCCTCTTCATCGCGCCCTTTGCCGATTTCGCCTTCATGCAGCGGGCGCTGTTCGGCTCGCTGATGCTGTCGCTCGGCGCCTGCCCGGTCGGCGTCTTCCTGATGCTCAGGCGCATGAGCCTGTCGGGCGACGCGATGGCGCATGCCATCCTGCCGGGCGCGGCCGCCGGCTTCCTGCTCTATGGGCTCGAGATCCTGCCGATGACGGTCGGCGGGCTGATCGCCGGCATCATCGTCGCGCTCGGCGCGGGCGCCGTCTCGCGCTTCACCATCCAACGCGAGGACGCCTCGATGGCGGCCTTCTATCTCATTTCGCTGGCCGTCGGCGTGCTGATGGTGTCGATCCGTGGTTCAAGCGTCGACCTCATGCATGTGCTCTTCGGCACGGTGCTGGCGCTCAACAATGAGGCGCTGATCCTGATCGGCGGCATCGTGGCGGTGACGCTCGCCTGTCTCGCCATCTTCTGGCGCGCGCTGGTCGCCGAATGCCTCGATCCGCTGTTCCTGCGCTCGGTGAGCCGCATGGGCAGCCCGGTGCATTTCATCTTCCTCGGGCTTGTCGTGCTCAACCTTGTCGGCGGCTTCCAGGCGCTCGGCACGCTGCTCTCGGTCGGGCTGATGATGCTGCCCGCCGCGGCGGCCCGCTTCTGGACCGTGCGCGTGGAGCCGATGTGCGGGCTGGCGGTGCTGATCGGTTTTGCCTCCTGCATCGCCGGGCTGCTTTTGTCCTACCATGCGTCGCTGCCCTCCGGCCCCGCGATCATCCTTTCGTCCGGCGTCGTTTATTTCTGCTCGATCCTGTTCGGCACGCGCGGCGTGCTGCGCGCCCGCATCGTGCATCACCGACACCGCACCGCCTGACCCCAATCCCCAAGCAAGGAGACTCTCCCCAATGTTGAAATCCTTCCGTGCCGCGCTGGCGTTGAGCGTTATAACATTAAGCGCGTTCGCAACATCCTCCGCTTTCGCGGCACCGCTGAAAGTGGTGGCAAGCTTCACCGTCATTGCCGACTTCGCGAAAAATGTCGGCGGCGACCGGGTCAACATCACCACCATCGTCGGGCCGGACGGCGACGCGCATGTCTATGAGCCGAGCCCGGCCGACGCGGTGGCGATGGCAGGCGCCGACGTCGTGCTGGTCAACGGCTTGCATTTCGAAGGCTTCCTGCAGCGCCTCGTCGACGCCAGCGCCACCAAGGCCGCGATCATGACGCTGACCAAGGGTGTCACCCCAATCGACTTCAAGCCGGAATTCGCCGACGCGGACGCGGCCGAAGAAGCCGACACCGGCGGCGGCAAGACCGTCACCGACCCGCACGCCTTCCAATCGATCGCCAATGCCAAGATCTATGTGAAGAATATCGCCGAGGCGTTCTGCGCGGCCGACGCCGAGGGCTGCGACAGCTACAAGGCCAACGCCGCCGCCTACACCACCAAGCTCGATGCACTGGAAGGCGAAGTGAACGCGGCAATCCAGTCGATCCCACAAGCCAAGCGCGTCGTCATCACCTCGCATGACGCCTTCGGCTATTTCGAGCATGAATACGGGCTGACCTTCCTGGCGCCTCAGGGCATCTCGACCGATTCCGAGCCGTCGGCCGCGGACGTCGCCAAGCTCGTGGAGCAGATCAAGCAGGATAAGGCGGCGGCGATCTTCATCGAGAACATCACCAATCCGCGGCTGATCGAGCAGATCGCCGGCGAGACCGGCATCAAGGTCGGCGGCACGCTCTATTCGGACGCGCTGTCGGGGTCGGACGGCCCGGCCTCGACCTATATCGACATGATGCACAACAACATCACGCAGATCAAAGGCGCGATCCTGGGAAGCTGAGCGACGCGGCATCCAACCGGGCCGACACCGGCCCGGTTGGATTTTTCGATCGGTCGTCGCTATTTGGCAGGGAATTCCTTCAACGCGGATTGCCGCCTCTCTCCCGGAGTGGCAAGACTGCCGCCAAAGAGATCGCGAGGACGACACCATGGAATACCGCCAGATCAGCGACGACTATTCGGTCTCCGGCCAGATCCAGCCCGAGGATATCGCCGCCATCAAGGACGCCGGCTTCAAGAGCGTGATCTGCAACCGGCCGGACGACGAGCAGCCCGGCCAGCCTTCGGCCGAAAGCGTTCAGGCCGCAGCCGAAGCGGCGGGGCTGACGTTCCGCTACATTCCGGTCATCAGCGGCCAGATCACCATGGACAATGTCGAGGACCAGGCCGCCGCGCTCGACGAGCTCGAAGGGCCGGTGTTCGCCTATTGCCGGTCGGGCGCGCGCTGCACCAACCTTTACGGGCTGATCCAGCAGCAGCGCGGCTAAATAGGCAGCGCACCGGTTTCCTTGAGTGTTTCCAGCACGATCGCCGTCTTCACGTGCTGCACGGATTCATGCGGCAGGAGCACGCCGTTAACGAACTCCGAGAGTGATTTGAGGTCGGGCGTCACGACCTTCAGGATGTAATCCATCTCTCCCGTTAAGGCGTGCGCCTCCTGGACCTCGGGGAGGCGGGCGACCAGCTCGCCGAAGCGGCGGGCATTGTCGCGGTTGTGGGTGGCCAAGGTCACCGAGATGACGTTGACCAGCGAAAAGCCCAAGCGATCGCGGTCGAGCACCGCGCGATAGCCCTTGATATAGCCGTCCTCCTCCAGCCGCAGACGGCGGCGCGAGCATTGCGAGGGCGACAGGTTCACACGCTCCGCCAAATCGTTGTTGGTGAATCGCGCATCGTCCTGCAAAAGCGCCATTATCTTGCGGTCGAATTGATCGAGGCGCGCATCATCCATGAATTCTTCTCCATTCACGCACAGTTTGCGCGCATGATGCGCATTTCAAGCGGTTGAATGCAAGCACCGTGCGGAGGTGTCGGGCTATCATGGTGGAAGATGGTCAAGCCCGGCCAAAACAGCTTTCGGAGGACTGCCATGGGCCCCTTCCCGCACGACGCTCCACCCGCCAAGATCAGCAAGCAGAACCCTGCCGGCACCGACGGCTTCGAATTCGTCGAGTTCGCGCATCCGGAGCCGGCAAAGCTCGCCGAGCTCTTCACCCGCATGGGCTATGTCGCGGTGGCGAAGCACCGCAGCAAGGACATCACGGTCTGGCGGCAGGGCGACATCAACTATGTCGTCAATGCCGAGCCCGGCTCGCATGCGATGAAGTTCGTCGAAAAGCACGGCCCCTGCGCCGCTTCGATGGCGTGGCGCGTGGTCGACGCCAAGCACGCCTTCGACCATGCGGTGTCGAAGGGCGCCATGCCCTATGAAGGGACCGACAAGGCGCTCGACGTGCCGGCCATCGTCGGCATCGGCGGCTCGCTCATCTATTTCGTCGAGGCCTATGGCGAGAAGGGCTCGGCCTATGATTCCGAGTTCGAGTGGCTGGGCAAGCGCGACCCCAAGCCCGAAGGCGTCGGCTTCTACTTCCTCGACCACCTCACCCACAATGTCTATCGCGGCAACATGGACAAATGGTGGGACTTCTACCGCGACCTGTTCGGCTTCAAGCAGATCCATTTCTTCGACATCGACGGCAAGATCACCGGCCTTGTCAGCCGAGCCATCACCTCGCCCTGCGGCAAGATCCGCATTCCACTGAACGAATCCAAGGACGAGACCAGCCAGATCGCCGAATATCTGAAGAAGTACAATGGCGAGGGCATCCAGCACATCGCGGTCGGCACCGACGCCATCTACGAGGCCACGGACAAGCTTGCGGCCAACGGGCTGAAATTCATGCCCGGCCCGCCCGACACCTATTACGAGATGTCGCATGAGCGCGTGCATGGCCATGACGAGCCGATCGAGCGCATGAAGAAGCACGGCATCCTGATCGACGGCGAAGGCGTGGTCGACGGCGGCATGACCAAGATCCTGCTGCAGATCTTCTCCAAGACCGTCATCGGGCCGATCTTCTTCGAGTTCATCCAGAGGAAGGGCGACGAAGGTTTTGGCGAAGGCAATTTCCGCGCCCTGTTCGAGTCGATCGAGCAGGACCAGATCAAGCGCGGCGTGATCAAGCTGGACGGCAAGGCGGCTTAGAGCCGAAAACCAAACCGCCGGCTAAAGGCCGCCTTCAGACTGCTGACAAACCCCGTCGAATTTCGGCGGGGTTTTGTTTTTTGTGATTGAAGCGTTTGAGAAGTTCGTGTCAGGAGATTTTGACAGGAGGCGCCGAGCCCTCATGCGAGGCTTGGTTTTG
>NZ_RZTO01000383.1:0-5657 GCF_003997225.1 Mesorhizobium sp. M2C.T.Ca.TU.002.02.1.1 | reverse complement strand
CTGTCGGAGAGGGCGCTCCCCTCTCCGTCTCGGCTTCGCCGAGACACCTCTCCCCGCCTCTGGCGGGGCGAGGAACTGGCCTCACCCCTCCGCCCCCACCTTCGCCGTCTTCCGCCTTACCGCCCTTGTCGCGCGCTTCACCTTCTTCGCCGCGGTCAGCTCGTGCATGGCGTCGAGCTGCATCTGCTGCATTTCGGCCAGGCGCTGCCATTGGCGCGAGATGAGGTAGTCGAGCTTTTCGTGCAGGTGGCGCACTTCCAGCTCGGCCTTCAGGTTCACCCGGTAGTCGTTGAAGGAGCGCAGCCGGTCTTTGGCTTCCTGGCGCTTCTGGCTCATCATGATCACCGGCGCCTGAATGGCGGCGATGCAGGAGAGCATCAGGTTGAGCAGGATGAACGGGTAGGGGTCGAAAGCGCTGGTCGTGCCGGCGATCAGGTTGATGCCGATCCAGAGCAGGAGCACCGCCGCGAAGGAGATCAGGAACCACCAGCTGCCGCCGAACTCGGCCATCGAGTCGGAAACGCGGTCGGGGAAGGAGCGGTGCTCCTCATATTCCTCTTCCGAGTTCTCCGAGATCGTGTCCTGCTTGGCGATCGATTCCACCACCTGGCGGTCGAGCTCGGAGAATTCGCCGTGCTCCTGCTGCAGCAATTCCTCCATGTAGCGCATGCGGTAGCGGCCGAGCTCCTCGCGGCTTATGCGGGCGCCGCGCGGCAGGTCGGGATGGTCGGAGCGGATGCGGTCGGCGAGGCTGGGCCTGAGATCGTCGACGCGCACCAGGTCGCGCTTGCGGAATTTGCGCCCCGATATCGCCGAGGGCTTTTTCTTCGGCTTGATCCGGGCCGTGCCTGGAACATGCGGTTCGCCGTGCGGCTCGGAATCCGGCACTTCCGGCGCTTCGAGGATCTCGTCGGCGGCTGCCTGCGCATCCTCCGGCACGGTTTCCGCCTCGAGATATTCGCCGGCGACGTCGTTCTCGTTGTCGGCCTGGATCTGCGCGGATGCCTTCGGGTCGCCTGCCATGGTCGGTGCTCCTGTTCGAGGCTTTGCGGCTACGATACGCCAAGCCGGCGCGGCATATCCATGGTGAGTGTGAAGCTGGTGTGACCGAACAAGTTCTTGTGATGAGGCGGGGTGGGCTGCCGAGGCAATTGCAAACGTCGGCGCCGCCCCCGCTCCGTCTCGGCGCTGCGCGCCGATCCACCATTCCGGGGCGAGCCACGGGTCTCGCCCGTCCTGCGGACCCCCCGCTTTGCGGGGGCGAGGAAACGCCAGTCGCCGAGGGCGCGACCTTCGCAAGCTTGGGTTCCTCGCCCCGCGGAGCGGGGAGAGGTGGCTCGGCGAAGCCGAGACGGAGAGGGGAGCACCGCTGGCGATTTCACGCCCCCTGGCGCAATCGTCTCCGCCGCCTGGCCTTGATCCACATCAAACTGGCCCCTGTGGCTGGCCTGATAGGCTGACTATATCGAAACCAGGCGTGACCGTTCAGGCTCCCGCCAACAGGCGCGCAGCGCCGCGCAAACGAGGGATCGTCACCATGTACAAGAAAATCCTGATCGCCACCGACGGCTCCGAACTCGCCCAGAAGGGCGTCGCCCACGGCCTCGAGCTGGCCAAGGGGCTCGGCGCCACCGTCGCCTTCGTCACCGTCTCCGAGCCGTTCCCGGCGCTGGCCTGGGGCGGCGCCATGGCCGGCTATGTCGCCGCCGACGAGCTGGTCAACTACGAGGAAAGCGCGCGCAAATACGCCAGCGAGCTTCTCGCCAAATGCAAGGCCGAAGCGGACGCGAAGGGCGTCGGCTCCAAGGGCCAGCATATCGAGAACCGCACCCCCGCCGAGGCGATCCTCGAGGTCGCCGGCGCGGAAGGCTCCGACCTCATCGTCATGGCCTCGCACGGCCGCCGCGGCCTCGGCCGCCTGGTGCTGGGCAGCCAGACGGCGGAAGTGGTGTCGCTGACGGAGATCCCGGTGCTGGTGGTTCGGTAGGGGCCGCCGATATTCAGGTGAGGCCGGCCTGACCTAAATCTCGACAGACCCTTGCGCCAGCGAGATGCGAGATAGGCAGCGATCCTTCGCGCCCCCCTCTGTCCTGCCGGACATCTCCCCCACAAGGGGGGAGATTAGCGGTTTCGGCGCTCCGTTCATTCCTGCGACGTTGGTGATTGGCGAAAGCCGGCGTGACATCCGATCTCCCCCCAAGTGGGGGAGATGGCCGGCAGGCCAGAGGGGGGCGCTGTCCCGCCGGCGTCTCGGGCTTTCTCGCCCCGCCCTACTGCGTCGGCAGCAGCGGCGCGCCGGGCGATGCCAAATCCGGCGACGGAAAATCGGATGCCGGCTGGCCAGGCACCGTCGACGCAGGCGTCGGCTGCTGCGACGGCGGCAGCCCCGGCAAACCAGAGTCCGGCGGCGTCATGCCGGGAAGCGGCGCGGCCGCGGTCTGCTCCCCGGAATACATCAGCCTCGGCTGGCCGGCATCCGCGACCGCCGGCCCCAGGCTGCGCTGGATCAGCGCCTCGACATGGTCGTTGCGCTGGCGCGCGGTGTCGGCGCCCATCACCACAACGATCAGGTGCCGCCCGTCGGCATTGTAGGAGGTGACGATGTTGTAGCCGGAAGCGCGGATGTAGCCGGTCTTGATGCCGTCGACGCCGCGCACACGCCCCAGCATGTCATTGTGGCCGCGCACCAGCTTGCCGCGGAACATGAAGTCGCTTTCGGAGAAATAGTGGAAATGCTGCGGGAAGCGTTTTTCCAGCGCCATGCCCAGCACCGCCATGTCGCGCGCGGTGGTCACCTGGCCGTCGTCGGGCAAGCCGCAGGCATTGCGGAAATTGGTGCCGGTCATGCCGAGCGAGCGCGCCTTGGCGGTCATCATGGCGGCGAATTGGTCCTCCGAGCCGCCGCCCAGATACTCGCCCACCGCCACCGCCACGTCGTTCGCCGACTTCACCACCATGGCGCGGATGGCGGAATCGACGTCGATCGTCTCGCCGCGCCGGAAGCGCAGCTTGGTTGGCGGCTGCGAGGCGGCGTGGTCGGAAACCGGGATCCGCGTTTCCTTGGAGACGCGGCCGCTCTCCATCGCCTCGAACAGCATGTAGAGCGTCATCATCTTGGTCAGCGACGCCGGATAGCGCTGCGACCGCGAATTGACCTCGAACAAGGTCTTGCCGGTCGAGACGTCGACCACGATCGCGGCATATTTCTGCGGCTGCGCCGGCACGGCCAGCACGCCTTCCGGCGGCCCGGCCGTCGTGCAGCCGGCGACCAGCGCGAGCAATGCCAATATGGCGATGAGTTTCTGGAGGAAAGGGAAGGTACGGGGCAAGACTTGTTCTAAAACTGTTGCTGAGACGCGGCGAAGCTAACGTAACCCATGTGCGGCGTCCAACTGGTTAACGGCGATCTTAACACCGAATTGCATCCGGGCTGGGCGCCGTCGGTGAAGCTGCTGCTCTCCTCGGGGCCTGCAAGGGCCACAAAGCGGATGGGCGCCCCTGATGCAAATTGCCTGCCACCACGCTTGCGTATCCGGCACTCGACGGGTTTTGCTGCCGCCTGGCAAAAAAGATTCGCGGGAGGCATTCATGGACACGGTCACGATCGGCGCAAAGGGCATCTCCGTCTCGCTCGATCTCGCGGTCGGCCATATCGCCGCGATGGATATCGAGGCAGACGGCCGCATCCTGAAACCGCTGCATCGCGCCCCCTGGGTCGGCTCGCCGCGCGAGAGCCTGCCGGAAAATCTCCCGGAAGGCACGGTGCGCCTGTCCGGCGATTTCCTCTGCGCGCCCTTCTCCGCCAGCGATGTCGAGGCTGCACCCTTGCATGGCTGGCCGGCCAACAGCCCGTGGGACGTCGTCGAAAACGGCGCCATTGCCGGCGGCCGGCGGGCTGTCTTCCGGCTCCGCCGCAAGGTGATGGGCGCCACCATCGACAAGGTCTTCACGCTGCGCGACGGCCACCCCTTCCTCTACCAGGAGCACATCTTTTCCGGCGGTTCCGGCGCGATCTCCGTCGCCCATCATCCGATGACGGTCATGCAAGGCGGCGGCCGGCTGGCCTTCTCGCCCAAGCGCATGGCCGTCACACCTCCCACGCCGCCGGAGCCGGACCCGGCGCGCGGCCGGTCCATGCTGGCCTATCCGGCTCGCGTCACTGACCTCTCGCGGTTCCCGCTGGCCGCCGGCGGCACCACCGATCTCACCGACTATCGCATGGAAGACAGGCGCGAGGATTTCATCACCCTGGTCGAGGCGGATCACGGCGGCCCGGGCTGGGCGGCGATCGCTCGGCGCGCCGAGCAGGATCTGGTTATGGTGCTGAAGAATCCGGCCGAACTGCCGGTGACGATGCTGTGGTTCTCGAATGGCGGCCGCGACTACGCGCCCTGGAGCGGCCGCCATATCGGCGTGCTCGGCGTCGAGGACGGCCGCTCGGCCGTCGGCCATGCCGCCTCGCTCGGCGACAACTGGCTGAAGCAGGAAGGCGTGGCGACGGCCTTCGCGCTGGCCGAGGGGCGCTCGGTCTCGTTTCGCCATGTCATCGGTGGGGTGCCGTTCGCGGAAGCCGAGCCGCCGAGCATCGAAGCCGCGCCCGATCGTTTGCGCGTCCTTGCCCCGAACGGCGCGGCGAAGGAGGTGCCTTTCGACGGCGACTTCCTGCGCATCGGGCGCTCGGCCTGAGGGTTTGGTCAGAGTGCTGGAGAATTCGTCATTCCAGGGCGGAGCAAGGAGCGAAGTTCCAGAGGTGATGGGGCGACAAGGACAGTCACTGTGACGCCGCGTTCCTTCACACCCCCCTCTGGCCTGCCGGCCATCTCCCCCGCAAGGGGGGGAGATCGGATGTCCCCTTCGCTTTCGCCAATCGTCAACGCCGCAGGACGCGCGCGGACGACGAAGCCGCCAATCTCCCCCGTTGCGGGGGAGATGTCCGGCAGGACAGAGGGCGGTGCTGTCCCGCCTGCATCTCGGATTTCCGCACCGCGCCGACAGTATATGACTGCCTGCTTGCGGCCAGGTGCTACCATCCGGTTTGAATTTTCCATCGACACCCGCCAAGATGCCGACCGCTACTTAATCGAAGAGGCGCCGATGTCCGAGATCGCCCATATCACAGCCGCCATCTTCAAGCGCGCCGGCAAGGCCAGGCGCTTCGTCGTCGCCATCGCCGGTCCGCCAGGCGCCGGCAAGTCGACGCTGTCGGCGAGCCTGCATGAGCTTTTGCCGGAAGGCACGTCCGAAATCGTGCCGATGGACGGCTTCCATTATGACGACATCATTCTCAACCGTCGCGGCCTGCGCCCCCGCAAGGGTGCGCCGGAAACCTTCGATTTCGCCGGCTTCGAGACGCTGCTGAAGCGCATCCGCTCCGGCGAGCCCGACATCGCCATTCCGGTGTTCGACCGCAGCATCGAGCTGTCGCGCGCGGCGGCCGAGATCGTCGGCGCCGATACCAAGTTCATCCTGGTCGAGGGCAATTACCTGCTGCTGGACGAGGAGCCGTGGTCGCGGCTGGCGCCTTTGTTCGATTTCACCATCTTCGTCGACGTGCCGCGCAATGAGCTCGAGCGCCGGCTGATGGAGCGCTGGCGCGAGCACGGCAAGTCCGATGAGGACGCCCGCGCCTGGATCGCCTCCAACGACATGCCCAACAT
>NZ_RZTO01000382.1:0-5667 GCF_003997225.1 Mesorhizobium sp. M2C.T.Ca.TU.002.02.1.1 | reverse complement strand
ATAGAGCGGATGGCGTCGTGGATGGCGATCGAGGTGTGGCTGTAGGCGCCGGGATTGATGACGATTCCGGAAGCCTTGTCGCCTGCTTCCTGGATCCAGTCGACCAGATCGCCCTCATGGTTGGACTGGCGAAAATCGATCTCGAGTCCGAGCGCGGCGCCTGCCGCCTTGCAGTCTTCCTCGATGGCCGCGAGCGTCTTGCCGCCATAAATCCCCGGCTCGCGTTTGCCGAGCGCATTGAGATTGGGACCGTTGAGGACGAAAATCGTTTTCAATATGGCGACCTTGTTCCACGCCGGCCCCGAGCCGGCGCACTGGCCTCTATAATGGGCATAGCCGCCCGCGAAAAGAGCGCAAGTGCGTTCTTGCGCTGTCCACAGCGGCCGGCTTCTGCATCCGCAAGCGCTTACAGCGCGCTCTTGGCCTGTTCGATCTTTTCCGCCAGAACCTGCTGGCCGAGCGCTCCGAAGATCACCTCGTTGCCGACCACATAGGACGGCGTGCCGGTGATCGACAATTTCGTCGCAAGGTCATAGGTGCGCGACAGCGTTTCGGCGATGCGCGGATCCTTCATCTTCTCGCGCAGCGCCGCCTCGTCGGCGCCGAGCGAAAGCGCCACCTTGATGGCGGTCGCTTCGGTGGCGCGGCCCTGGCCGCCGAGCAGCGCGGTGTGGAATTCGCCGTATTTCTCCGGATGCATCAGGTGGAACGCCATGGAGACGACGCTGGCCTTCTGCGAATCCGGGCTGAGGATCGGGAACTCCTTCAGCACGAAGCGCAGGTCCGGGTCGGACTTGGTCAGCGCCTGCATGTCCTCGATGGCGCGTTTGCAGAAGCCGCAATTGTAGTCGTAGAACTCGACGATCGTGACCTTGCCCTTCGGGTTGCCGACGACGCCGTCGAAGGTGGAATTGAAGATCTCGTCCTTGGAATCCTTGATGACGCCGAGCGCGGCGAGCCGCTGCTCTTCCTTCTGCTTGGCCTCGAGCGCGTCCTGCACCTCGAGCAGTACCTCCGGGTTCTTCAACAGATAATCGCGGATGATGCCCTCGACCTCCTTGCGATCGATCTTTGTGTCGGCGGAGGCCTTGGTATCGGTGGAGGACGTGACCTGCGCCACTTGCACGGTGTCGGCCTTAGCGGCCTGCGGGTTTCCCGCCACAAAGCCGAAGGCCAGCATGCCGAGCGCCACCGCCAGACCGCCAGCACTGCCAAGCAGGATTGCCTTGTTCATGATTGTCGATCCTTTTGCCTTTCCTGGTGCGCCTTGGTCGCGGCCAACGCCCCGGGAGGTTCATTTGAGTTTGTTCGATGGCGTGTAGTTTATAATATCCTGAGCGCGGACCCAGCGGGGTTCGCCGCGCTTCAATTTCTGTTGAGCGCGCATGGCGAAGATCTTCGCGTTCTTGTAGTCGCCCGAATAGTAATGACCCTCGGCGGTGGCGAGATCTGCGGCCGGAACATCGCCGAGTTCGCCATAGGCCTGCGCCAGAAAGCGATAAGCGTCGGAATTCTCTTTGTCCCGCCCGACGCCGTTGTTGAGCTGGGTGACGGCCTTCCTGAGCGAATCGGGTGTACCGACCGCCATCAGCGCCTGGCCGAGGGAGACCAGCAGCAGGCCGGAGCGTGCGGGATCGAGGCTGACCGCCTTGGCATAGGCGTCCGCCGCGTCCTTCGGCTTGTTGATCTTCATCAGGATGTCGCCGCGCAATTCCTGGAAATAGGGGTTCTTCGGCTGTTCCTTGATCAGCGCTGCCGTCTTGGTCAGTGCCGCGCCTGGATTGCCATAGAGATAGGTCTGCTGCGCGTCGCCATAGCGCGAGGCGAGGCTGGCCGGGTTCTTGCGCATCAGCCGCGCGACGGCCGCCTGACCCTGCATGTAGGCGGCGATCTTGATGCGCATCATGTCGTGCCGCTGCTGCAGCGCCGGCGGGTCGATCGTGTTGACGAAGGGGCTCTGCTTGACGAGCACCTCGAGGTTGGCGATGCGCTCCTGCGGCATCGGGTGGCTGATCCGGTAGGGATCCACCTGGGTGCCGGCGAGCGACAGCGCGCTCTGGAAGCGGCCGAAGGTCTTCAGCATGCCCATGCCGGATTGGCCGGTGGCGTTGAGATAGGCGATCGCCGAACGGTCGGCGGTGATCTCTTCGGTGCGTTGATAGGCAAGGATCGAGCGCTGCGCCATCTCGCCGCCGCCGGCGGCGACGCCCACGCCCGCGCCGGCAAGGCCGCGGCTGTTGGTGGTGGCGCCGGCCACCATGGCGCCGGCACCGAGCAGCGTGGCGATGATGGCCATGGTCTTGGCTCGGTCGAGCTGGTCGCGCAATTTCTGCTGGTGGCCGCCGGCAATATGGCCGGCCTCGTGCGCGATGACGCCGATGATCTCGTTCGGCGTCTCGGCGGTCACCAGCGCGCCGGTGTTGATGAACAGGCGGCGTCCGGTGACGAAGGCATTGAAGCTCTGGTCGTTGACGAGCACGATGTCTATGCCGTCATTGGCGAGCCCCGCCGCCTTGAAGATCGGCCGGGCATAGTCGCGCACCAGCGCCTCGATCTCGGCGTCGCGCACCACCGGCACGCCTTGCGCAAAGGCGCTGACCGAGCTCGAAACGGCAACGGCCGCGGCAAGCATAAGCGTCGCGAAACCGCGCGCGGCTCGGCTGAGGGGGGGCGATTTGCCAATCGATGGTCGGGGTCGGCTCAACATAGGTCCACTGGTAGACGAGCGGGCGAAAGATGAAAAGTCGGCGCCGGCAACTTCCTGCGCGCTTGTGATCCCCACATCAATCGGGCATTTGTGCGGCGCTGTCCCTTTAACTAGGGCAGCTCAAAGGCAAGTCTGCGCTGCTTGCGTCCATAATTCACCGAAATAGGCAGTTGGAAGAGGTCAAATGGTCGTTTCGCTTTCGCGCCGGGGGGAAGTCGAGCCGTTCCACGCCATGGACATCCTGGCCGAAGCCAACCGGCTGAAGGCCACTGGCGTGCCCGTCGTGTCGATGGCGGTCGGCCAGCCGTCGGACCCTGCGCCGGTCGGTGTCCGCGAGGCGGCAGCCGCGGCGCTCAGGCACGGTCGCATCGGCTACACCGATGCCTTAGGGTTGGCTGATCTGCGCAAGGCGATCGCGGCGCATTATGGCGAGCATTACGGGATCGACGTCGCGCCGTCGCGCATTGCCGTCACGACCGGTTCGTCGGCCGCCTTCAACCTGGCCTTCCTGGCCATGTTCGATCCGGGCGACCGCGTCGCTATCGCCGCGCCCGGCTATCCCGCCTACCGCAACATCATGGCCGCGCTCGGCATCGAGATCGCCGAGATCGAGCTCGGCACGGACGCCTACCTGCACGCCGAGCATCTGAAGGCCGCGCATCGCGAGAAGCCGCTGAAGGGCGTGCTGTTCGCCAGCCCCGCCAATCCGACCGGCGCGGTCATACCGGCGCACGAGCTCGCCGCGCTGGTCAAGACCGCCGAAGAACTCGGCATCGCCGTGATCTCGGACGAGATCTATCACCGTCTGGCCTATGCGGCTCCCGATGTCACCGCGCTGGCGCATGGCGCCGGCGTCACCGTGATCAACTCTTTCTCGAAATATTATTGCATGACCGGCTGGCGCATCGGCTGGATGGTGTTGCCGGAAGAACTGGTGCGGCCGGTCGAGCGCGTCGCCCAGAGCCTCTACATCTCGCCGCCGGAACTGTCGCAGATCGCGGCGATCGAGGCCTTCAAGGCGACGGAGGAGCTCGAAAGGGTGAAGGCGCGGTATGCCTGGAACCGCGACCTTCTGATGACGCGTCTGCCGGAACTCGGCTTTGCGCTCGCAGCACCCATGGACGGCGCCTTCTATGCTTTCTGCGACGTCACCCGCCACACCAATGACAGCATGGCCTTTGCCCGCAAGATGCTGGCCGAGGCGCATGTCGCGGCGACGCCCGGTCGCGATTTCGACCCGTTGCAGGGCCATCGCACCATGCGCTTTTCCTATGCCGGCAGCCATGACGACATGGTCGAGGCGCTGGCGCGCATCGAACGCTGGCTGAAATAGAAGCCATGGCTGAACTCGAGCAAGCACTGGCGGACGTGGCCGCCGAAATGGCGGAGCGCAGCGATCGCGGCGAGGTGGCGACCTACATCCCGCAGCTCGGCAAGGTCGATCCGAAGAAATTCGGCATCGCCGCAGTGACCAATGACGGCCGCGTCATTCTTGCCGGCGACGCCGACCAGCCCGTTTCGATCCAGAGCGTCTCGAAAGTCTTCACGCTCACGCTGGCGCTGGGCAAGGTCGGCGATGCGCTCTGGCATCGCGTCGGCCGCGAGCCGTCCGGCAATCCGTTCAACTCTATCGTCCAACTCGAGCACGAGAACGGCATCCCGCGCAATCCGTTCATCAATGCCGGCGCCATCGTCGTTTCCGATGTCCTGCTCGCCGGCCATCAACCGCGCGAGGCGATCGGCGAAATCCTGCGTTTCATCCAGTTCCTCGCCGATGACGAGACGATCATCATCGACCGCGAGGTCGCCGCCTCCGAGCGGGCCACCGGCTACCGCAACTTCGCCCTGGCCAACTACATGAAATCCTTCGGCAATCTCCATCATGAGCCGGAGCTCGCGCTGGGTGTCTATTTCCATCATTGCGCGATTGCGATGAGCTGCCGCCAGCTCGCCATGGCCGGCCGGTTCCTCGCCAATGGCGGCCGGAACCCGGCGACCGGGCATTCGGTCGTGTCGGCCGAAAGGGCGCGCCGCATTGGCGCCTTGATGCTGACCTGCGGCCACTATGACGGTTCCGGCGATTTCGCCTTCCGCGTCGGCATTCCCGGCAAAAGCGGTGTCGGCGGCGGCATTCTCGGCATCGTGCCAGGGGTCGCTTCGCTGGCGGTGTGGTCACCCGGCCTCAACGAGAACGGCAACTCCAAGCTCGGCTCCATCGCCCTGGAGAAGCTCGCCCGGATGATGAATTGGTCGATCTTCGCGCCTTAACCTCGTCATTCCAGGGCGGAGCAGCCGCGAAGCGGCGTCGCGGAGACCCTGGAATCCATTCCGTGACTTTGACCGAAGAGTGCAGCGGAGCAGAATTCTGGACCGCGGCAGCGCTCACGCATCACGGAATGGATCCTCGGGTCTGCGCGCGTCGCTTCGCTCCTTGCTCCGCCTGACGACTGGGTCAGCGTTTCGGCCAATCTAGAAGGCATACCACCTGCCAACCCAAACATAGCCAACCGGTCAAAATCCCTATGCTGGGGAATGGGGCTGCGCGGAATAAAGAATCCCGCGCCGATGTGACGCGGGATTCTTTTAAAAGATCAGTCTAACGGCCTGAAAGGCTTAGAAAAAGCCCTTGCGCTGCCACCAGCCGGCGCGCTTCGGCTTGTCCTCGGCCTTGGCCTCGTCGGACACGTTAGAGGACACCACGGGTACAACCGGCGCGTCGATCGACTGTGGCTTGCGCCGCGTCGGATGCGCGTTGGCGGCAGGCTCGGCCTCTGCCGCCGCGGGAGCGGAAGTCGCCGGCTCCGGCTCGACAGCCACAGGCGCGACCTGGGCTTCCGCCACAGGCTCCGACATCGTCTCGGCCACGGTTTCCTCGGCCGCCTTCTTGGCCCTCGAACGGCGGGGCTTTTTCGGCTTCTCGGCCGCCGCGACCTCGGCGTCGTCATTGGCGGCGGTGGGAG
>NZ_RZTO01000381.1:0-5670 GCF_003997225.1 Mesorhizobium sp. M2C.T.Ca.TU.002.02.1.1 | reverse complement strand
TGCCTTCTCTGATCGAAGACGCCTCCTCGCTTGCGTTGGTGGGCGCCAGGGAAGCGGATGTGCGTGTCACCTACGAGCTTGATCCGGCTGCCGAACTTGTTTTGACCGACCGTATCCAGATCGAGCAGGTGTTGCTGAACCTGATGAGAAACGCGGTGGAGGCAATGCAGGGTGCGCCTCGCCGCGAGCTGCGCATCGTAACGGCGGCCCGGCACGACGGCATGGCGGAAGTTGGCGTGATCGACACCGGGCCGGGCCTTGCGCCGGAGGTATCGGCCCAGCTCTTCCAGCCTTTCGTCACCACCAAGAAACAGGGAATGGGCGTGGGGCTGTCCATTTGTCGCACTATCGTCGAGTCGCATGGTGGGCATATCTGGGCTGAGGCTCCGCCCGGCGGGGGCACCGCGTTCCGGTTCACCTTGCGCGCCGTCGAAAAGGAAGAGGTTACCCGTGGCCAGTGATGTCGTGCATGTGGTCGACGACGATATCGATGTGCGCAAGTCGCTGGGTTTCCTCCTTGCGACAGCTGACTTTGCCGTGCGCCTCCATGAATCCGCAACCGCATTCCTGGCAACGGAACCGAAGGAGATCGAGGGTTGCATCGTCACCGACGTGCGCATGCCTGGCATAGACGGCATCGAGTTCCTTCGGCAACTGAGGGCGCGCGGCCATGCCGTCCCGGTCATCGTGATGACGGGGCACGCGGATGTTGCCCTTGCCGTCCAGGCGATGAAGGAGGGAGCTGCCGACTTCATCGAGAAGCCGTTCGATGACGAGGTGCTGATCGAGGCGATCCGGTCGGCCGTGGACAATCGCAATCATGCTGTTGCCACGCATCCGCAGGCAGCGGAGATCCGCGGGAACCTTTCCAAGCTCTCGGAGCGCGAGCGCCAGGTGCTCGACGGGCTTGTCTCCGGATTGCCGAACAAGACGATCGCCTATGATCTCGGCATCAGTCCGCGCACCGTTGAGATCCATCGTGCGAACGTAATGAGCAAGATGGGCGCCGGCAGCCTGTCGCATCTGGTGCGCATGGCTTTGATAGCCGATCCGAAGAACTAGTCCCCAGCACAGGGACCGGTCGGCTCTGTTTGCGCTTGGCATCGCACAAATGCGGCTAAAACAAAGAGATAGAGCGGTTTGGTTTCCGTGAAACGGTGAACGCGCTCTAGGATTGCCTTAATGTGAATTCTGCATCGGATCCCAATCACTTTTGTCGGGATCCCACGGACGCCAATGGGTTGGATGGACGTCGACTCGTGCGCCGGTCGCGGCATTTTTCCAGCCCATCGGCTCTTTCCTGCAAGGGAAGACGAGCACGTGCACACCGTCCTGGTCAAAGACAGCCAGTTGAAGGTTGGGGCCGGACGGTGCGCTCGCAATGGGATTCCACATTGAGCTATTCTGATCCAAGGAATGGCCTGACGCTTTGATTTTAGTCATTTCTTGAGCGACGCCACTTTCCGCCGTGCATCGGGCCTTTGGCGGATCATCTTGCCGTGTATCCACCGTCGATCAGGTGATAGCTGCCGGTTATGAAGTTCGCCTGATTTGATAAAAGGAAACAGGTAAGCGCGGAGACTTCCGCAGGCGTACCCAGCCGACCGGCGGGGTGCAATTCTGCAAGCCCTTCTATCACGTCCGGTTCAAGATTCCTTGTCAGCAGCGGTGTGTCGATGAAGGCCGGGCCGATGGCATTGACACGGATGTTTTGCGTGGCGAACTCCATCGCCGCCACCTTGGTCAGTCCCACCAGCGCATGTTTGGTCGCTACATAGGCACAAGCCTTCGGCCTTCCGACCGAGCCCAAGATCGACGACATGTTGACGATGGCCCCACCCTCTCCCGTCTCGAGCATGGCGGCAATCTCGTATTTCAGGCCATAGAAGACACCGTTGAGATTCACATCGATGATCTTGCGCCAATCCTCCAGCGGATAATCGGCCGTGGTTTCGCTTGGCCCGCCGATGCCGGCATTGTTGACCGCGAGATGCAGCCCGCCGAACTTCTTCACGGCGAAGTTGACCATCTTTCTGACCGACTTGGCGTCCGCCACATCGACCTCGAAGGCGAGCGCACTCCCGAGAGTGGATGCGATCCGCGTAACGGTATCTACCGCTGAGGAAAGGTCGATATCCGCGACGACGACATGCGCCCCGCGGCTGGCCAGGTCCAGCGCAATGGTCGCGCCAATTCCCGATCCGGCCCCGGTGACGATCGCCGTTTTGCCTTTGAAATCCATGGCGCGACTCCGTTGATGGGGTAGCTAACTAGCGATCGTCGTCGCGCATTGCCTTGACTGCCGTCAAATCGGGATCAGGATTGTTTGCCGCGCATCGTCATTGATGTTCGCGCCGATTCAACCCTTCGCCTTGTTTGACACCGATCAAAGATCGCCGCCCGTAGCAGTGCTTTGCTGCAAGCCTCGACAGGCCGGGCATGAATGGCCACGCGGGCGTGACGATCCGCGCCAAACGCGAAGATCGCGAAGTGGTGGACCAGTCTAGCGAGGACGCCTGCCGAGTGGGTCCGCTGGCCTCGGCTCTAACGCCTTGTGGCAATCCTGGGTTGGAGGAGCAGAGGCAGCGGCGCCTGCGATCAAACTGTTCTGTCTATGGAGAGTATCATGGCTGAAGCCGCCACCAAACTGCCCGTGAGAACCGAAAAAGCAGCTCCCGCATCGCCAAGATCGGACAACTGGACGACGCCGTTCGAGAGTTTGCGCCGCGAAGTCGATCGGCTTTTCGATGACTTCCATCCCTTCGATTTCCGGTTGCCTTCTTCCCGCTCGTTTTTCGGCCGTCACCTGCCCGCGTTCCACGACGCTGCCTGGCCGGTAGCACCGGCGATGGACTTGGTCGAAAAGGCCAATGGGTTTGAGATCACCGCCGAACTCCCGGGCATCGACGAAAAGAATGTCGACATCAAGCTCGCCAACAACGTCCTGACCATCAAGGGCGAGAAGAACGAAGAAAAAGAGGAAAAAGAGAAGGACTACTATCTCTCGGAGCGGCGCTATGGCTCCTTCCAGCGATCGTTCCAGTTGCCTGATGGAGTGGATGCCGACAAGATCGACGCCAGCTTCGCCAAAGGCGTGCTGACCGTGAAGCTCCCGAAGACGGCGGAAGCCCGGAAGGCTGAGAAGAAGATCACCGTCAAAGCCGCCTAAAGCGTGTCTGCCGAAAGTGGGTCCGGTTTCGGGACAAAGACATGCTTAAATCAAAAACTCAAAGCAGGTCGCGTGAATCCTTCTTCACGCGACCTGCTTTAAGGCGGCGAACCACTCCCCAGTGCATCGGCAGTTGCACTGGGGAGCTTTTGCCTGAGTTTACGTTGGTCTATGCGATCCGTCGGGCTTCGAAGGAGCATTCGGCTCACTTTTCGTGTCGGCCTGATGCTCTGCGATTTCGAGCTTCTGTCTCTCGCGCGCAAGCAAGTCCTCAATGATCCGCCGCTTTTCAGGGTCGCTCTCCCGGGCGAGCAAATCCTGGAAATGGACAATATTAGCCAGCGCGATGAACCGATCCACGGCAGTCCCTCGAATTGTCGCTGAGACCCCTTGAGCTTACACCGGGCGCAGCCGGCATCCTACCCCGGTTCGTTCACATTCTCCCGACTTCCAGACTCTGACGTCAGGCAAGGCTAATCGGCGACGTCTTGCCTGTGTTCAAGAATTTGACCTAGCTCAATGTGAAAACCGCGCCTTAACGGCAAAAGCAATCGAAGAACCTTTCGCGGCTATGGCTTGCTTCTCTTGGACAGGGGACTTCGGACATGAATTACCAGCGGTTCTTCGAGGATGCGATCGACCAGCTCCACGCCGAGCGTCGCTACCGCGTCTTCGCCGATCTCGAGCGCATGGTGGGCAAGTTCCCGCGCGCCATCTGGCGTTCCAACGGCCGCGCCCAGGAGATCACCGTCTGGTGCTCCAACGACTATCTCGGCATGGGCCAGAACGAGGATGTGATCGCCGCCTTCCAGACCGCGGCCGGCAAGATGGGCTCGGGCGCCGGCGGCACCCGCAACATCTCCGGCACCTCCAACCCGCTGGTCGAGCTCGAGCATGAGCTGGCCGACCTGCACGACAAGGAAGCAGCCCTCGTCTTCACCTCCGGCTTCGTCTCCAACGAGGCCTCGATCTCGACCATTGCCAGGCTTTTGCCCAATTGCCTCATCATCTCGGACGAGTTGAACCATGCCTCGATGATCGAGGGCGTGCGCCGCTCGGGGGCGGAAAAGAAGATCTTCCGCCACAACGACGTCGCGCATCTGGAGAGCCTGTTGCAGGCGGCGGGCCGAGAGCGCGCCAAGCTGATCGTCTTCGAAAGCGTCTATTCGATGGACGGCGACATCGCGCCGATCAGACAGATCGTCGAGCTCGCCGAACGCTACAACGCCATGACCTATATCGACGAGGTGCATGCGGTGGGCATGTATGGACCGCGCGGCGGCGGCATCACCGAGCGCGAGGGACTGGCCGACCGCATCGACATCATCCAGGGCACCTTGGCCAAGGCCTTCGGCACGCTGGGCGGCTACATCAGCGGCACCAGCGCCGTGATCGACGCGGTGCGTTCCTATGCGCCGGGCTTCATCTTCACCACCGCGCTGCCGCCGGCGATCGCCGCCGCCACCACCGCCTCGATCCGTCATCTGAAGCGCTCGCAGGCCGAGCGCGACGCGCAGCAGCGCCAGGCGGCCCGGACCAAGCAGGTGCTTGCCGCCGCCGGCCTGCCGGTGATGGAATCGGCCACCCATATCGTGCCGGTGCTGGTCGGCGATCCCGAGCTTTGCAAGATGGCGAGCGACCGGCTGCTTGGCGTGCACGGCATCTACATCCAGCCGATCAACTATCCGACGGTGCCGCGCGGCACCGAGCGGCTGCGCATCACGCCAACCCCCTTCCATTCGGACGCGCTGATCGCCGAACTGCAGGACGCGCTGGTCGAGACCTGGGATGCGCTGGGCATTCCCTATGCCGGCTCCGGCCGTCCCGTTGTCGCCGAGACCGACCGCGTCGTTCCTTTGCTGGTGAGCAACGCCGGCGGTTAGGTCCAGGGCGTAAAACTTGATCCGACGCAATGCGCGACGGCGTCCAGCAAGCGAAAATAAAAACCGATTGAAGGATGGCAAAGATGACTCGCTCTGTTTCACACACGTCCCTTATCCATGCCGCCGAGCAGGCGCAGCAATGGGTGAACGAGCTCGCCAGGGATTTGGATTGGAACGAACAGAGCGCTTTTCGGTTATTGAAATCAGTGTTGCATGCTTTGCGCGACTGGCTATCGCCCGAGGAAATGGCCGATCTATCTGCTCAGTTGCCGACGTTGATCCGAGGCATCTATTTCGAAGGGTGGAACCCGGCCGAACCGACTTGGGAACGAAAGAAGCGCGACTTCGTCATCTGCGTCCGCGACGGCTTCGGCTACGAGCCGGAGATCGACGTCGATAAGGCTATCGGAGCGGTGTTCAGGCTCCTCGACCGGCATATCTCCCACGGCGAAATCATCCAGGTTCGAAATTCGATGAAGAAGTCGCTGCGCCAACTCTGGCCGGAGGGATGACCGATGTTTCGCGATCGCCAAGACGCGGGGCAAAAGCTTGGTGCCTCGCTGGAGCGCCTCCAGCTGCAGGATCCAATCGTACTCGCCTTGCCGCGTGGCGGCGTTC
>NZ_RZTO01000380.1:0-5674 GCF_003997225.1 Mesorhizobium sp. M2C.T.Ca.TU.002.02.1.1 | reverse complement strand
GGGGGGGGGGGTCGACCAGCACCAGCCGCTGCTATTTCAAGCCGGCGGCGATGCTTCGCCTCGATTGAGGCCGGTGGTTGGTTGTCGGCGCATCCGCATTTGAGCAGCGGCTTCCCCCACTCCGTCGCCGCTTCGCGGCGCCACCTCTCCCCCCTCCGGAGGGAGAGGAAAAGGGGAGCTAAACATGCAGCGCGTGGCCCAGCGCCTTCAGCGCCGCTTCCTGGAATCCCTCGCCCTGCGTCGGATGCGCGTGGATGGTGCCGGCGATATCCTCCAGCCGCGCGCCCATCTCCAGCGCCAGACCGAACGCCGCCGACAGTTCCGACACGCCTTGCCCGACCGCCTGGATGCCCAGCACCAGATGATTGTCGGCGCGCGCAACCACCCGCACGAAACCGTCCTCGCCCTGCTTCGTCATCGCCCGGCCGTTGGCGGCGAACGGGAACTGGCCGATCTTGATCTCGCCGGCGAGCGCCTTCGCTTCGTCCGGTGACAGGCCGGCGGTGACCAGCTCCGGATCGGTGAAGCAGATCGCCGGAATGGCGCGCTTGTCCCAGCTTCTTTTGTGGCCGGCGACGATCTCGGCCACCATCTCGCCCTGCGCCATGGCGCGATGCGCCAGCATCGGCTCGCCGGTGACGTCGCCGATGGCATAGATGCCGCGCATCGAGGTGCGGCACTGGTCGTCGATGCGGATGAATTTTCCCGCTTTGTCGAGGTCGATCTGCTCCAGACCCCAGCCTTCGGTGAGCGGCTTGCGGCCGACCGTGACCAAAACCTTGTCGGCCGCGATCTTGGCGTTCTTGCCGTCAGCCGTCTCGACCAGCAACGCATCGCCCTTGCCAGCCTGTCCCTGGGTCGACAACCCCTTGGCCTTGGCCCCGGTCATCACCTCGACGCCGAGCTCGCCAAGACGTTTGAGCACCGGCCTTGTCAGCTCCGCGTCATATAGCGAAAGCACGCGCGGCAGCGCTTCGACCACGGTGACCTTGGCGCCCATCTTGGCGAAGGCCATGCCCAGCTCCAGCCCGATATAGCCGCCGCCGACGACCGCGAGCTTCTTCGGCACTTCGCCGAGCGCCAGCGCCTCGGTCGACGAGATCACCGGGCCGCCGAAAGGCAGGAACGGCAGTTCGACCGGCGCCGAGCCGGTGGCGATCACCACCGTTTCGGCACGGATCACTTGCGTGCCGGTCTCGGTTTCGACCTCGACCGTCTTGCCGTCGCGGAAGGTTGCCCAGCCCTGCACGGTCTTGACCTTGGCTTTCTTCAGCAACCCGGCAACGCCGCTGTTGAGCCGGCTAACGATACCGTCCTTCCAGGCCACCGTGCGGGCCAGGTCGAGCGTCGGCGCAGCGACCTTGATGCCGAGCGGATCCTTGCCGCCGGCGATATGCGCGATCTTCTCGAATTCCTCCGCCGCATGGATCAGCGCCTTGGACGGAATGCAGCCGACATTGAGGCAGGTGCCGCCCGGCTTGCCCGCTTCGACGATCACCGTGTCGACGCCGAGCTGTCCGGCGCGGATGGCGCAGACATAACCGCCCGGCCCGGCGCCGATGACGAGCAGCTTGCAGGAGATTTCTTTCATGACGTGACCCTTCGATCCGAGGAAACGTTCCGTCGAGATCCCTCGCGCCCCCCTCTGTCCTGCCGGACATCTCCCCCACGAGGGGGGAGATTAGAAGCTTCGGCGCCTCGCTCATTCCGGGAGCGCTGGTGATTGGCGAAAGCCGGCGTGACGGCCAATCTCCCCTCTTGTGGGGGAGATGCCTGGCAAGGCAGAGGGGGGCGCTGTCCCGCCGACATCTCTATCGTCACGCCTCCTCAATCCACGAAAATCAGCGCCGGCGTCTCCAGCAGCGCCTTGATGCGCTGCACGAACACCGCGGCATCCCAGCCGTCGATGACGCGGTGGTCGAAGCTGGACGACAGGTTCATCATCTTGCGCGGGACGAACTGGGTGCCGTCCCACACCGGCCGCATCATGATCTTGTTGACGCCGACGATCGCCACTTCCGGATAGTTGATGACCGGCGTGGTCGCCACGCCGCCCATGGCGCCGAGCGAGGTGATGGTGATGGTCGAGCCGGAAAGCTCCTCGCGGCTCGCCGTGCCGGCCTTGGCAGCGTCGGCCAGCCGGTTGACTTCCACAGCACTATCCCACAGGTCGCGCGCCTCGGCATGTTTCACCACCGGCACCACCAGCCCGTTGGGCGTCTGCGCGGCGATGCCGATATGGATGCCCTCATGCTGGTGGATGATGCCGGCCTCGTCATCGAACAAGGCGTTGAGGTTGGGCTGCTCGGCGATCGCCTTCACCATCGCCCGCATGAGGAAGGGCAGCAGCGTCAGCTTCGGGCGATCTCCGCGCTTGTCCTTGTTCAGCGTCGCGCGCAGTTCCTCCAATGAAGTGACGTCGATCTCCTCGACATAGGTGATGTGCGGAATGCGCGCCTTCGCCAGCGACATCTTTTCCGCGATCTTGCGCCGCAGCCCCACGACCTTGATGTCCTCGACGCCGTCCTTCCGGGCAAGCCCGGTGACGCGGGTAAGCTGCGGTCCGCGCGCGACGAACGCGTCGATGTCCTCATGGCTGATGCGACCGGCCGGGCCGCTGCCCGGAACCTGGCGCAGATCGATGCCAGCCTCTTTCGCGCGCAACCGGACAGCGGGGGAGGCCAGCGGCTTCTCGCCTTCCGCGCGCGGCGCGCCGGAAGTGGAGGCAGGGCGCGCTGCCTTCGGCGCGGCGGCCGGCGAAACCTTAGCCGGCGCCTCGGCTGGCTTTGGTGCGGGAGCGCTCGGCTGAGGTTCCGCTTTCGGCTCGGCCGACTTGGCGGGAGCCTCGGCCTTCGGCGCGTCGCCGCCACCCGCCTTCACATTGCCTTCGCCGGCCACCTTCAGCCGCACGATCGGCGAGCCGATCGCCACCGTATCGCCGATCTCGGCGCCGAGCCAAAGGATCTCGCCGTCGACCGGCGACGGGATCTCGACGGTCGCCTTGTCGGTCATGACGGCGGCGAGAACCGTATCCTCGCGCACGAGGTCGCCGACCTTGACATGCCATTCGACGAGCTCGGCCTCGGCGACGCCTTCGCCGACATCGGGAAGCTTGATGACGTGTTCGCCCATCTCAGGCCTCCCCCTCTAAGCTTCCAATGTCTCGATAAGCGCGCGCCCGACCCGCGCCGGGCCGGGGAAATAGTCCCACTCTTGCGCATGCGGGTAGGGCGTGTCCCAGCCGGCGACCCGCGCCACCGGCGCTTCCAGATGATAGAAGCAGTTCTCCTGCACCAGCGAGACCAGCTCGGCGCCGAAGCCGGAGGTCAGCGTCGCCTCATGCACGACGACGCAGCGGCCGGTCTTCTTCACCGAGGCGACGATCGTGTCGAGGTCGAGCGGCAGAAGCGTCCTGAGATCGATCACCTCGGCGTCGATGCCGGTCTCCTCGGCCGCGGCCTGCGCCACATAGACCATCGTGCCGTAGGCGAGCACGGTGACCGCCGATCCCGGCCGGCGGATCGCCGCCTTGCCGAGCGGGATCGTGTAATGGCCATCGGCGACCTCGCCGAGCTCATGCTTCGACCAAGGCGTCACCGGCTTGTCGTGATGGCCGTCGAACGGCCCGTTATAGAGCCGCTTCGGCTCGAGGAAGATCACGGGATCGGGATCCTCGATCGCCGCGATCAGCAACCCCTTGGCGTCATACGGATTGGAGGGCACGATCACCTTCAGGCCGGAGACATGAGTGAACAGCGCTTCGGGGCTCTGGCTGTGCGTCTGGCCGCCGAAAATGCCGCCGCCGGTCGGCATGCGCACCACGATCGGGCAGGTGAAGTCGCCGTTCGAGCGGTAACGCAACCGCGCCGCCTCCGATACGATCTGGTCGTAGGCCGGATAAACATAGTCGGCAAACTGCACCTCGACACAGGGTTTCAACCCGTAGGCTGCCATGCCGATGGCCGAACCGACGATGCCGGATTCGCTGATCGGCGCGTCGAAGCAGCGGCTCTTGCCGTACTTGGCCTGCAGGCCTTGCGTGGCACGGAAGACGCCGCCGAAGAACCCGACATCCTCGCCATAGACGATGACGCGTTCGTCGCGCCCCATCGACACGTCCATGGCGTCGCGGATGGCCTCGATCATGGTACGTCTGGGCATGGTCAGACCCCCGCCTGCTGGCGCTGGCGCCTGAGATGCGGCGGCATCTCGGCATAGACGCCCTCGAACATGTCGCGGGTCGACGGCTTGCCGCCGGCATGCAGCGTGCCGTGGCTCTCGGCCTCCTTCTGCGCGGCGATCACCGTCTCGAGGATCTCGGCCTCCGCCTGGGTGTGGCGATCCTCGGACCAGGCGCCTTTCTGGATAAGATGGTTCTTCAGCCGGATGACCGGATCGCCGAGCGGCCAGGCATCCGATTCGGCTTTCGGCCGGTAGGCGGACGGATCGTCGGACGTCGAATGCGCGCCGACGCGGTAGGTGACATATTCGACCAGGGTCGGCCCCAGATTCCGGCGCGCCCGCTCGACCGCCCATTTGGCCACCGCATGGACGGCGAGATAGTCGTTGCCGTCGACGCGCAGCGAAGGAATGCCGAAGCCGAGCCCGCGCGCGGCGAACGTGCCGGAGCCGCCGCGCGCGATGCCCTGGAAGGTCGAGATCGCCCACTGGTTGTTGACGACGTTGAGCACGACAGGCGCCTTGTAGGTCGAGGCGAAGACCAGCGCCGCATGAAAATCGGACTCCGCCGTAGAGCCGTCGCCGATCCAGGCCGCGGCGATGCGCGAATCGTTGGAGATTGCCGAGGCCATGGCCCAGCCGACCGCCTGGATGTATTGCGTCGCCAGATTGCCCGAGATCGAGAAGAAGCCGTGCTCCTTCGAGGAATACATGACCGGCAGCTGCCGGCCCTTCAGCGGATCGGCCTCGTTGGAATAGATCTGGTTCATCATCGAGACCATAGGATAGCCGTCGGCGATCAGCAGACCTGCCTGTCGATAAGTCGGGAAGTTCATGTCGCCCGGCTGAAGCGCCTTGCGGAAAGCGCAGCTCACCGCCTCTTCACCCAGATGCTGCATGTAGAAGGAGGTCTTGCCCTGGCGCTGCGCCATTTGCATGCGCGCATCGAAGGTCCTGAGCGTCATCATATGGCGCAGGCCTTGAAGCAGTTCCTCGTCACTCAGCAGTCCGGCCCATGGCCCGACGGCTTCGCCGGCGCGGTTCAGCACCCGGATGATCGAGAAAGCCATGTCGCGGATGGTGCGCGGATCGACATCGATCTCGGGACGGGGCACCGAGCCCGCCTTGGGAATGGTCACATTCGAGAAGTCGGGCGTGCCGCCCGGCCGCACCTCGGGCTCGGGCACATGGAACCGCAACATTCCAGCATCGGCCATGAGCTCACATCCTCCAATGTTGCCGGTGTGATCTTTGCACATCCGCGCCGCCACACCAGTGCCAATTCGCCAGGTCTCGGCACGGCCTTCCTCCCCGGCCGCCGGCCTCGGAAAGCCGATGCGGCAGGCAGACGCCAAGATGCAGATATGGCGGCGAAATTTCTTGTCGATGTTTTTGCCCGGCGCGCAATTTGGCGGAAGTTTGCGGGGCGATTGCTGTCATTTAACGCAAGCGACGGTGAGGCCAGGCGCGGCCTCACCGTCGCTTGCGTTAAATG
>NZ_RZTO01000037.1:0-16080 GCF_003997225.1 Mesorhizobium sp. M2C.T.Ca.TU.002.02.1.1 | reverse complement strand
GGCTGAGCTGCCGGGTCGCGGGGACATAGGCAGACATTGCGCCGATCGCGTGCTCGCCGCTTTCGTTGGCAATGGTGATCGTGCCCGTGCAGCGCTCCAGGCCGGCGAAGGAGCGGATCAGTTCGCGTGAGCCTGAGCCCTCGACACCGACAAGGGCGATGATCTCTTGCGGGCTTCCGTCGAGCGAGATGTTGCGGAATGCCTTGCCATGCGTCCAATTCCGGACCGAGAAGATCGGCTCGCTTCCGGCCTGCGCGGCCGACCTGCCGGCCGCCTGCCCGTGCACGGCTCCGCTGTCAACGACCATCTGCCGGGCTATGCCCTCCTCGGTCAGCGCTTCGCCTTCCAGCACGGCACGCACGCAGCCGTCGCGGACGATCGCGACGCGCCTGCAATGGGCCACAAGGTCCTGGAGACGGTGCGTGACGAGCAGCACGATGCGGCCCTCCGCGGCGATCTTGTGCATCTCGCGGAACAGCTCGTTTGATTCGTCGGCGGTCAGGGCCGAATTCGGCTCGTCGAACAGGAAGACGCGCGACGAGCGCGCCACGGCGCGGGCGATCTCGGTGCGTTGCTGGGTAGCCAGCGAGCAATCCGAGAGCAGCGTGTTCCCGACATGGCCGATCCCCAGCGCCGCCATGACCTTGGCGTCGGCATCGCCGAGCTTCGGGCGGGATCGGCCGGCGCCTTCGCGGCCGACCATCATGTTTTCCGCCACCGTCAGATTGGGGAAAAGCTGCGGCTCCTGATGCACCACCGCCACCGACTGCCAGTCGACGAAGGGCGACCACGGCAGACCGTCGAACGTCAATTCGCCGCCATCGGGCCTTTCTTCTCCGGCGATGATGCGGATCAGCGTGCTCTTTCCGGCTCCGTTCGGACCGGCGATGCCGAGCACTTCGCCCGGACGCAGGTCGAGGTCGACGCCGTTGAGCGCAATCGTGCTGCCGTAGCGCTTGGTGAGGCCGCGGATGCCGATGCCTTGCCTGCCATCTCCATCAAGCCTGCTCATGAGGCCCTGCTCTTGCGCAGCTTGGTGAGGAACAGGTCGAGCGCCACCGCACCGATGGTCACCGCGCCGAGGAAAATCTGCTGCACATGCGGTCCGGGCGACAGCAGCGCCAGTCCGATCTGAAGCTCGGCGAGCAGAAGCGCGCCGCCCAGCGTGCCGACGATCGTCCCTTTGCCGCCCGAAAGGCTGGCGCCGCCGATGATCACGGCCGCGAAGACCGGAAAGGTCTGCGACAGGCCGATATCCGGCTGGCTGGTCTGGATGAAGGAGAAATCGAGGATGCCGGCGATCGCGGCCAGCACCGAGCAGAGGATGAAGGCGAAGATCTTGTATTTCCGCACCGGCAACCGCGCCAGCCGTCCCGCCTCCGGGTTTCCGCCGATCGCCATCAGCCGGAAACCGAACAGCGAGCGATGCAGCAGGAAGCCGATGACCACGGCGATGCCGAGCATCCAGAAGATCTCGGCGGAAAGGCTGTATTTGCCGATGTTCTGCGTGAGCCCGATGAAGAAGTTCAGTTCGCCGGGATCGACATTGCCGTCGGGTGGCGGGTAGTTCGGGTTGAAGGTGCTGGTGTTGGAGACCCACAGCGACAGGCCGTAGAGCAGATTGTAGCTGCCGAGCGTGACGATGAAGGACGGGATCTTCATGCTTGTCACCAGCAGGCCGTTGAACAGGCCAACGCAAACGGCGACAAGGATCGCGATCGGGATCGCCGCATAGACCGATACGCCCATCATGATCCAGACCACCGCCAGCGTATTGGCCGCAAGGCCGTACATCGCGCCGAACGAAAGGTCGATCTCGCCCACGACGATCACCAGCGTCAGGCCCATGGCCATGATCGCCACCGAGCTCATCGCCCTGAGAACGGAGACGGCGAGATTCGGATTTGCGAAATTGGGATTGATGATCACGAACACCAGCGCCACCGCGATGACCGCGAGGAACAGGCCGCCGACGCGCAGCGCCGCATCGACCGTAGCCTTGGCCGCCGAGGATACCCGCTTCGCCTCGACCTGATGGCCGACTTCGCCGGAACTCATGCTCATCTCAACTCCATGTCTGAGGCCCCCTTTCCTCCCGGGGCCGGGAAAAGATCGAGCCGCATGGCGCGGCTCGATCTGCTTTGGCGGAACGTCACTTCTGCGCCATGGTGCGGTCGAGTTCCTCGCGGGCCTGTTTGACATCGTCCTTCAGCACGGCCTTCAGAGTCTGGGTGTTCGGAAGGATCACGCCGTTCTTGAGGAATTGCGCGCAGGCCGGCCCGCCAAAGGCGGCCTGGTCGGGCCAGCGCTGGTCGAACTGCGCCACCTGGATGCCTTTTTCGATCGCGTCGAGCTGGCCCTTGGAAGAGTTCCAACCCACGGTGAAGACCTTGCCGGCAAGGCCAAGGCTTTCGATGGCGCGATCGGCATGCTCGGCACCGATATCGACATTCTCGATGAACTGGACGTTCGGGTTGGCCGTCAGGAACGAGCGATAGACGTCGAATGCCTTGCCCGGTTCATAGCTGGTGTTCAGGCCGTTCTGCCAGGTGGTCACGAAGGTCGCGTCCGGAATGGCCGCCATGATCGTTTCCTGGAAACCCTTCATGCGATGGCTTGCCCAGAACTGGGTCGGATCGCCGCCGGAGACGGCGAAGACCTTGATATCGGTCTTGTTGTTCTCCTTGAGCCACTTCAGCACGGTTTCGGCGGCATATTTGCCTTCCTTGTCCGGAATCTGCGTGAAGTTGGTGAACTCATGGCCGCGCGACGGCACACCGGAGGTAAAGACCGGAATACCCTGGTCCATCAGCTTGTTGGTGATCGCCGTCATCGCGTCCGAGCTGACCGGCTCGATGCCGATGCAGTCGATTTCGCCTGCCGCAAGCTTGGCCTCGATCTGGCTGACCTGCTGGTTGGGATCGTTCTGCACCGGCGCGATCGAAGCGCAATCCATCGGATAGATGGCATTGCCCATCTTGCAGCCCATCTCGAAGCCGGCCTTGAACTGCGGCGAGAACAGCGGAATGCCCGAGGCCTGGTAGGAGAAGACGTACTTGATCTTCTCGCCCTTCTTGACCTTCTCGGCGATCCGGTCGGCGAGCTTGAACGTGCCCCAGTCGCGTTTGACCTCGAAGGGCGCTCCCTCGACCTTTTCGCCCGTGGTCGGGATCTGGGTGTCCTTGAAATCCTGAGCCAGCGCCGCTTCCGCGGCCAGCAGCGCAGCGCAGCCCGTGGCCGCCAGCACCGCGCGACGATATGTTCTATGCATATATTTTTCCTCCCATAGTGCGTTAACTCGACCGCCTTCTGCGTGGCGGCATTCTCCATTCCGTCAGGCCAATCCCAGCACCTTTTCGCTGCGATAGCCGTCGACGACCTCCTCGTTCACCTCGATCCCCAGACCGGGACCGGTCGGCGGATACATCCAACCGTCCTTGTGCTCGAAGGGCCTGGTGACGAGATCGTGCTGCATCGGATTGCGCAGCGGCTTCAGCTCGAAAAGCTTGCAGGCCGGCGAGTTGAAGGAGATCGCAAGGCTGGCGGCGGTCACGATCGCCGACGACCAGGCATGCGCATTGGCCTGCCGCCGGTAGAACTCGCAGCGCTCCGTAACCTTCTTGAAGCCGGTGATGCCTTCCGCCCGGCCCGGATCGACGCCGATGACATCGACCGTGCCGGTCGCCAGCACCCGCTCGAACTGTTCGAGCGTCCATTCGCGCTCGCCATAGGCGATGCGGGTCGTGGTCTTGGCGCGCAGATTGGCATAGCCTTCCGGGTCCCAGGCGCCCAGCGGCTCCTCGATCCAGGCGAGATCATATTCCTCCATAGCCCTGGCGCGGCGCACGGCGTCGGTGACGTCCCATTTGATGGCGATGCCGTTGTCGATCATCAGCATCTTGTCGCCAAGCACCTCCCGCATCGCCTTCACATATCCGACGTCGCGATCGTGATCGTAGCCGAGACGGGCATTGCCGCGTTTGCCGAAGCCGGTCTTGAGCCCCTGCAGGCCGGTCGAGACCCATTCGCGCGTCTCCTCGGCCATTTCGGCGATGTCTTCGTAATGCGCGTGGCAGGAGGCTATCGCCGGCAAGCGCTCGTGCACCGGCCCGCCCAGCAGATCGAGCACGCTCCTGCCGAGCGCCTTGCCCTTCAGATCCCAGAGCGCGATGTCGATGGCGGCGGTCGCGTAGGAAGCGATGCCGCCATGGTAGCCGTACCACCAGGCCTGCTGCTTGTTCTGCCGCCACAACGCCTCCGTCTGCACCGGATCCTTGCCGATCAGGTTCGGCGCCATGCCCTCGATGATCGCCTTGGCGGCGAAGTTGGCCTCGGGGAACTGGGTGATCGATTCTCCCCAGCCGACCTGACCGTCGTCGGCCGTGATCTTGGCCAGGCACAGATGCCGGAGCGCGTTGAAATCGTTCGGCTCGGGATAGCTGACCGGGATGGCCTCGACTTTGGCGATTTTCATGCTGCGGCCTTCCTCATCCGATCGCGCCGCGGTAGAGCGGCATGCCTTCGACACCCAGATCGACCTCGATCAGGTAGCCGGTCATCGCCGCTCCCGTGGTGTCGAACGGTCCCATGTCGCAGCAGAACAGCTTGCCGTTCTTGCCGAACACGCAATTGAGTATGGTGCCGCCGGTCTCGAGGAACCCGACGCGCTTGCCATCCCTGGTGAAATGGTCGACGCCGCCCGCCGCCACCGCCGTGATCCAGAAATCGCCGTTCACGTCGATCTTGAGCCCGTCCGGGATATGGCCTTCCGGCATCCTGCAGAGCACCGACTTGCTGCCGTTCGGCTTCCGGCGAACGACGTTGAGCGTATAGGACTCAACCCAGACCAGCGAACCGTCCGGCTCGGCCACGATGCCGTTGGGGTACACGTAATCGAGTTCCTCGAGGATGTGCGCGACGCCATTCTTCTCGATCACGCAGATTCGGCCGGGATGCGGTTTGTCAGTTATGTTCCAGTCACCGGAGTCGGTGAAATAGAGCCGGCCGTCCGGCCCGAAGGTCAGGTCGTTGGGACCATCGAACTTGACGCCGTCCGCCTCGGTGACGAGGATCTCGACCTTGCCGCCGGCCGAGGTCTTCTGGATCGACGGCGGCCGGTGCTCGGGAGCGACCCACTGACCGACGTTCGGGGTCTGCGTCGAATAGACGGCGCCGTCGCTGCCCAGCATGCAGGCGTTCGGGCCGCCGCCGACATAGGCATATTGCCCCTGCTTGCCGGTTCTCGGGTCCCAGTAACCGATCTCGCTTGCATAGGTGTTGGCGAAAATCACACGGCCGTCATCGAGTTCATAGGGCCCTTCGGGGTGGCCAAGGCCGGTGGCGCGTATCACTTGCGGTCTTTTCATCGCTCTCCTCCCTTTGCCGGCTACCAGGTGACGAGCCCGCCGGTGAAGTTCACCGCCTGACCGGTCATGTAGCCCGCCTCGTCCGACAGCAGGAACCAGATGGCGCCCGCGCACTCCTCCGGCCGCGCCGGCCGGCCGAGCGGCACGGTCCTGTTGCGGGCCTCGTTCATCTCCGCGATGTCCGTGCCGCGCAGTCTGGCCATGCCGGCCAGCACCGTGTCCTGCATCGGCGTGTCGACGATGCCGGGGCAGATGGCGTTGACACGCACCGGCCGCGAGGCGAGCGCGTAGGCAAAGGAGCGGGTGATGGAAAGAATCGTCGTCTTCGAAGCGGCATAAGCGGCCACCTCGGTGGTCGCGGCAAGCTTGGCCGAGCTGGACGACAGGTTGACGATCGCTCCGCCCGGTTTCAGCCGCGGTCCGATCTGCTGGCAGAGAAAGAAGATGGATTCGGCATTGACCGCATGGATGCGCCGCCAGTCGTCGGGCGTAATGTCGAAGATCGACTTGACCACCAGCATGCCGTGCGAATTGACAAGATAGTCGGCGCCGTCCGCCGCCTCCGCCAGCTTCGCGCGCCCGGCCGGATCGGCAAGATCGGCGACAAGCAGGTCACAACCTTCGCCGGCGACCTCTGTAAGTTTCGCCTCATCGATGTCGACCGCCAGCACATGGACGCGCTCGCCAAGGAGCCGGCCGACGACAGCACGGCCAATGCCGCTGCCTGCTCCGGTCACGATGGCGCGACGTGCGCGCGCTGCCGAACTCATCCGCTTCAAGCCTCCCCAGGCAATCACGCCACGAATTCCAACCCTGCTTGCGGCGGCATCCGCGCAAACGCGAGCGTCCCGAGGGATTTCGATCCTTGGCGTCGACGCTATATTGAAACGTTATCAGAATAATGCAAGCGTTTTTTCGAACTTTCATGCCCCCGGTTTGCGTCGCCTCGCCGAAGGCCGGAGAACGGCCGCGAAAATCCGCGCAACGCCTTAATATACAACCATTTCAACCTGCTTCAGCGACCGCCGTCCGCAGTTGACGGCAATGGTCGACCTGATTCCGGCGCGACCGTTCCAGCATTTTGAAACTTGTTGCCAGACGGTCTTGCAATGACTCAGGTCGCCGATATAATTGAAACGATATTATCTTCACTCCCGCCCATCTGCCTGGAGTTCGAAAACCATGCCTTCAACGAAGATCGCGGTGATCCGCGGAGACGGGATCGGCAAGGAGGTCGTGCCGCAAGGCATCAAGGTGGTCGACGAAGCCGCACGCCTTTTCGGCCTCGACATTCGTTGGGAGGACTTCGATTGGGGCTGCGATCACCATGCCCGCACCGGCCGAATGATGCCGGAGAACGGACTGGCGCAAATCGCCGGCCATGACGCGATCTTCCTCGGCGCCGTCGGCTGGCCGACCGTATCGGACGTGGAATCGCTATGGACATTGCTGATGCCGATCCGGCGCAATTTCCAGCAATATGTAAATTTGCGCCCGGTTCGCCTCTTCGACGGCGTGTCCTCCCCACTCGTCGACCCCGGCAAGATCGATTTCTGCATCGTGCGAGAAAACAACGAGGGCGAATATTCAGAGATCGGCGGCCGCATGTTCCCGGGCATGGACCAGGAAATGGTCAGCCAGGAAACGATCATGACGCGCTTCGGCTGCGACCGGGTGATGCGGTTCGCCTTCGATCTCGCCCGCAAGCGCAAGAAGAAGCTGACCTCGGCGACCAAGTCCAACGGCATCATCCACACCATGCCCTTCTGGGACGAGCGCTTCCGGGCCATCGCCGGGGAGTTTCCGGACGTCGCGACGGAGCAATACCATATCGACATCCTGACCGCGCACTTTGTCCGCCGCCCGGCCAGTTTCGATGTCGTCGTCGCGGGGAACCTGTTCGGCGACATCCTCTCCGACCTCGGCCCGGCCGTCACCGGCACGATCGGCATCGCACCGTCCGGCAACCTCAATCCCGAGCGCCGCTTCCCATCGATGTTCGAGCCGGTGCACGGCTCGGCACCGGATATCGCCGGCCAGAACATCGCCAATCCGATAGGCCAGATATGGTCCGGAGCGATGATGCTGGAGCATCTGGGCGCCCCCGAGGCGGGCGATGCCATCGTCGACGCCATCGCCCGCGTGCTCGCCTCGGGCGAGAACCTGACGCGCGACATGGGCGGCACGGCCTCGACGGAGGCCTTGGGCCAGGCGATCGTCGACGCCCTTTCCGTTCACCCGCTGGAGGCCCGCCGCCATGGCTGAACTGGCCTTCGTCGACACCCATTTCCATCTGCACGATATGAAGCATCCGAAGCTGCGCTACGGCTGGCTGGAGCCGGATGCCGTGCATGGCTTCCTCCCGGACACCGATCCGTTGAAGTCGCAGCATTATTTCATCAAGGACTACATCGCCGAAATCCGCTTCGCCAACGTGCCGAAAGCCGTGCATGTCCAGGCGGCGGTCAACACGCCCGACCCGGTCGACGAGACCGAATGGTTGCAGGCATTCGCCGACCGGACCGGCTACCCGCAGGGCATCGTCGCCGAATGCCATCTCGCCCGTCCCGATGCCGCAGACGTGCTCGACCGGCATCTGAAATTTCCGAACGTGCGCGGCATCCGCAATTTCGGCGAGGGCCGCTATCTGGTCGACGACGCATGGCGGCGCGGCTTCGCGGAACTCGCGCCGCGCAACCTCGTGTCCTGCATCGATACGCGCATCGAACTCGCCGACGATGTTCTGGACCTCGCCAGCACCTTTCCGGAAACCCGGATCTGCATCGACCATTGCGCGATTCCGATGCGCCGCGATCCGGAAAGCTTCCGCCGCTGGCGCGCGGCGATCAACGTCATGGCCAAGGCGCCGAATGTCTGGATGAAGATCTCGGGGCTGGGCATGTGCGATCCGCTCTGGACGGTGAGTTCGATCCGCCCCTACGTTCTCGGCAGCATCGAGGCGTTCGGACCGGGCCGTGTCGTCTTCGGGACCAACTGGCCGGTCGATCGCATGTTCAGTTCCTATCCAGACGTCATCGACGCCTATGCCGAGATCATTTCCGGCTTCCCGCGCCACGAGCAGGTGGCGATGTTCTCGGGCAACGCCGAAAAGCTCTTCAGGATCTGAGCGATGGGCGAGAACGCAAACATTGCCGGCGCCGGCGCCACCGCCACGGCTGTCCACCATGTGGGCATGAGCGTGGCCGCTATCGACGAAGCGCTCGCCTTCTGGGAGGCATTCCTCGGCGTGCCGGCCCGCTGGCGAACCGTGCTCGACCGGCCTTATCTCGGCAGGCATGTCGGCTATCCCGGCATCCGCATCAAGGCAGCCTTCATCGATCTGCCCGGCGGCGGCACGCTGGAGTTGCTCGACTACCGGACCGGCAAGCAGACGCTGCCGGACGCCACCGCCAATCCGGGCAACGTGCATCTGTGCCTGGAGGTCGCAGACGCCGACACGGCCTGGCAACATGCCGTGTCCTGCGGCGCCAGGCCGATCGTGCCGGACGGGCCGGTCGACATAGACGGCGGGCCGAACATCGGCGCGAAGGTCGCCTATCTTCGCATCCATGACGGCATCACGCTGGAGCTGTTCCAGCCGCGAAGGAGCGATCCATGATCAAGCGCGTGAGCCTCATCCGCCGCAAGGCCGGCATGAGCCGCGAAGACTTCTTTGCCCACTGGACCGGCCCGCATGCCGCCATTGTCCGGCAGATGCCGGGTGTGCGGGGCCTGCGGTTCGGCAAGGTGCAGAGCTGGAACCCGGAAGAGGCGGCCTGGGACGGGGTCGGCGAAGTCTGGTTCGACAGTATGGAGGCTGCGGCAGCGGCCTTCGCCACCGAGCCCTATGCCAGCCAGCTTGTCGAGGATCGCAAGAAGTTCATGGGCGAAGCGCAATCCTGTTTCGTTACCGAGCATACCGCGGTTGCGCCGCCGGATGGACGTTGAGGAGGAGAACCATGGCATTCAATCTCGGCTCCGGGCTGGAAGGCAAAAAGGTCGTCGTCACCGGCGGCACGGGCGGGATCGGGCGCGAGGTGTGCCTGGGATTTGCCGCTGCCGGATCGCAGGTCGCCGTGGTCGACCTCGATCAGGCGCGCGCCGATGCCGTCGCCGCCGAGCTGGAAGGTGGGCCGCATATCGCCGTCGGCCATGACCTGCGCCCGGTCGGCAAGCAGCGTGTGGCGATCGACAGGATCCTCGCCGCCTTCGGCCGGATCGACGTGCTGGTGCAGACGGCCGCGGTGCTCGTCCGCCGCCACAGTGTCTTCGATGTGACGGAGGCCGACTGGGATTTCCAGCACGACGTCAACCTCAAGGCCTCCTTCTTCCTGGCGCAGGCGGTGGCCAAGATCATGCGCGACCAGGGCCAGGGCGGTCGGATCATCAACTTCACGTCGCAAGGCTGGATGAGCGGCGGTTTCGGCGGCTCGGTCGCCTATGCGGCGACCAAGGGCGGCATCGTGTCGATGACGCGCGGGCTCGCCCGCTCGCTCGCCAAGGACAGAATCACCGTCAACGCCGTCTCGCCGGGCGCCGCCGACACGGCGATGATGCGCAGCGGCATGGACGACGACGCGCTTGCGGCCACGGTGGCGCAGATTCCGTTAGGCTACATGGCCGCGCCCTCGGAGCTTGCCGGCTCCGTGCTGTTCCTGGCTTCCGACCATGCGAGCTATGTCACCGGCGCCACGATCAATGTCAGCGGCGGCTGGCTGATGTACTGAGGAGGAGGAGACACATGACGAAATGTTTCTCCGGCAAGGTTGCTGTAATCACCGGCGCGGCACGCGGCATCGGCGATGCGATCGCCGCGCGTTTCCTGGAAGAAGGAGCCAGGGTGTTCTCCTTCGATCTGGGCGAGCCGGACGAGCCGCGCCAAGGCGTGACCTACCTCAAAGCCGACGTGGCGGATCCAGAGAGCGTCGCGGAAGCATTCGCTCACATCGACCGTGACGCCGGCCAGATCGACGTGCTCGTCAACAATGCCGGCGTGCAGCGGGTCGCGCTTGCCGAGAAGATGTCGCCGGCGGACTGGCATCTTGTCTTGAACACCCATCTCACCGGCATGCATCTTTGCTGCGCGCAGGCCATCCGCCGCATGCGGGAGCGCGGCAAGGGCGGGGCCATCGTCAGCATCGCCTCGGCGGCTGGCATCGTCGGCATTCCCGGGCGCGGCCCTTACAGCGCGGCCAAGGCCGGCATCGAGAGCCTTACCAGGGTGTATGCCACCGAAACGGCCGCCGCCAACATCCGCGTCAACGCCGTCGCCCCCGGCTCGACCCGCACCAAGCTGATCGAGCAGGGGCTGAAGGACGGTTCGATCCGCGGCGAATGGCAGATCGAACGCATTCCCATGGGACGGCTCGCCGAACCGCGGGAGATCGCCGACCCGGTCGTCTACCTGGCAAGCGACAGGGCGAGCTACATCACCGGACAGACACTGGTCGTCGACGGAGGCTGGACGGTTCAAGGCATGGTGCACGTCGCCGACTGGCTTCACGCTTCATGAGCCGCGACGTCTTCAATCTGGCGCAGCATTGCATCGCCCGTGCAGCCGCCTCGACACCCGACAAGACGGCGCTGATCGTGGTCGGCGATGTCGACCGGCCGCAAACCGCGGAGCGCTGGACCTATGCCGCCCTCGACCGGGCGGTGCGCGGCGTCGCGGCCGGCTTGCTGGCGAATGGATTGAGCCCCGGCGACCGGATCATGCTGCGGCTGCCCAACAGCAGCGACTATGCGTTGATGTTCTACGGCTCCATCGCCGCCGGCATGGTGCCTATTCCGGTCTCGGCCATGCTGACCGAAGACGAGACGACATTCCTGCTCGAGGATTCCGAAGCTGCCGCGATCGTGCAGGATGGTGTACCCGCCCTGCACGCGCCGGCCGGCTGCAAGGCGCTCGACAGAGCTGCCGTCGACAGACTCAAGGCGGCCGTGCCGCTCGAGGCGTATGCGCGCACTAGCGCGGATGCGCCGGCCTACATGATCTATACCTCCGGCACCGCCAGCAGGCCGAAGGGCGTGGTCCATGCCCATCGCGTCGCGCTCGGCCGCGTGCCGATGTATGCGGACTGGATGGGGCTGACGGCGGCCGACACCATGCTGCATGCCGGCGCGTTCAACTGGAGCTACACGCTGGGCGTGGGCCTGCTCGATCCCTGGGCCGTGGGCGCCACCGCGGTGCTCTACAGCGGTCCCAAGGATGTCGAGGTCTGGCCGAAGCTGATCGATGTCTTCGGGGCCACCCTGTTCGCGGCCGTGCCTTCGCTTTACCGGCAGATCCTCAAATACTGCCGGCTGACGCGCGAAAGCCTGCCGACGCTGCGGCACGCGCTTGCCGCAGGCGAGGCGTTGAACCCGGCGACCCTCTCCGAATGGCAGGCCCTGACCGGCAAGCCGCTGCTGGAAGCCTTCGGCATGAGCGAGATTTCCACCTTCGTTTCCAATCGCGACGGCATGCAGGTCAGGGCCGGCAGTCCCGGAAAACCGCAGACCGGACGACCCGTTGCGATTCTCGCCGCCGATGGCCGGCCCGCGCGGGCCGGCGAGGTCGGGCTGCTTGCCGTCCATCGCAGCGATCCCGGCCTGATGCTCGGCTACTGGCGGCGGCCGGAAGAGGAAGAGCGGGTCTTCCACGGCGACTGGTTCGCCGGCGGCGACCTCGCCTCGTTCGATGCGGACGGCTATCTCTGGCATCACGGACGCGCGGACGACATCATGAATGCCGGCGGCTTCCGCGTTTCCCCGCTCGAGGTCGAGGCGGCATTGGCTCCCTGCCCCGGCATTGCCGAGCTTGCGGTGGCCGAGCACGAAGTGCGCGCAGGCGTCAGCGTCATTGCCGCCTTCGTGGTGACAAGCGAGGATGCCTCGTTGCGCGCCGAAGATATTGCCACCTTTGCCGAGCAGCGGCTCGCCGCCTACAAGCGCCCTCGAGTGATTTTCTTCGTGCCGACCCTGCCGCGCAGCGCCAACGGCAAGCTGCTCAGGCGAAAACTGACGGGCACGGTCCGAGCTTTGCAAACGATGCCGTAAGGAGAGAACAATGCGTTCGACACTCAAGATGCCGAAGGTCGGCGACGCGGTCGACGAGGTCGTGATCAGCGAGATCCAGGTGCAGAAGGGCGCCGCGGTTTCCGAGGGCCAGACACTGTTTGTCGTCGAGACGGACAAGACCACGGTGGAAGTCCCCGCGCCCTTCGCCGGAACCGTGGCCGAGATCCTGATCGCGGCCGGCGACGACGTGAAGACCGGCGCGCCGACCATCGTGCTCGAAGTGTGATCACAGCGCCGCCTTCCATGGCGGCCGGACTTTTACGAATAAGGAGGAGACATGGCCAAGATCTGGGTAAGGCAGGCGGTGCTGCGAGCACTGGACGACGCGATGAAGGAGGACCCGGGCGTCATCGTGATGGGTGAGGACGTCGCCGCCGCCGGCGGCCCGTTCAAGGTCACCGAAGGCCTTCTCGCCGAACACGGTCCCGGCCGCGTCATCGACACGCCGATTTCGGAAATGGGCTTTCTTGGCGCCGCGGTCGGCGCAGCCGTCTGCGGGCTGAAGCCGGTCGTCGAGATCATGTTCATCGAATTCATCGGCGTGGCGCTCGATCAGCTGTCCACCCAGGCCGCCACCATGCGCTATCTGTCGCGCGGACGGCTGACGACACCGCTTGTCGTGCGTGCTTCCGCCGGAGCCGGCCAGGGCTTCGGCTGCCAGCACTCGCAGATGCTGGATCACTGGTTCCGCGGCACGCCGGGCCTGAAGGTCTGCGTCACCAGCAACGCCCGCACCACCTATGGGCTGCTCCGCTCGGCGATCGACGACCCGGACCCCGTCGTGGTGCTCGAACCACGCATCCTCTATTCCGAGCGCGAGGAGTTCGAGCACGATCCGGCCTATCGCATCCCGCTCGGCCAGGCGGAGATCGTCAGGCCAGGCACGGACGTCACCGTGGTGACGTGCGGCGCGCTGGTCCGCACCGCGCTGGAAGCGGCCGCCAACAGCCGCGCCAATATCGAAGTCATCGATCTGCTGACGCTGTGGCCATGGGACAGAAAGACGGTCGCAGAATCCGTCGCCCGCACCGGCCGGCTGGTGACGGTGGAGGAATCGACCGCCGCGGCGGGCTGGGGGGCCGACATCGTCTCGACGATCGCGGCCGAGCATTTCGGCAAGCTGAAAGCGGCGCCGCACCGCATCACCCTGCCGGACGCGCCGGTGCCTTACAGCGGCGTGCTCGAAACCCGTTACCTGCCGAGCGCGACCTACATCGCCGAACAGGTCGACGCGCTCGTCTCGACCAACCAACCGCCCCTGCCCTGGTGGAGGAACGCAGCATGACCAGCCTTTCCAATTCCAACTCGCCACTCGCCCGTCGCGAGGCGCTGGCGAGCCGGCTCGAGCAGCTCACCCGCATGATCGAGATCCGCTCGGTCGAGGAGCGCATCCAGAAACTGTTCGGGGAAGGCCACATCCGCGGCTCGACGCATCTGGCCAACGGCCAGGAGGCGGTGTCGGTCGGCATCGCCCGTTCGATCGATCCGGATGACATCGTCACCTGCACCTATCGCGGCCACGGTCACGCGCTGGCGCTCGGCGTCACCACCGTCGGCGTGCTGGGCGAAATCTGCGGCCGCACCGTGGGCTGCGCCGGCGGGCTCGGCGGCTCGATGCATCTGGTCGAGCCCGAAATCGGCCTGCTGCCGACCGCCGCCATCATCGGCGCCGGCCTGCCCATCGCCTGCGGCGCCGGCCTTGCCGCGCGCACGCGCGGCAAGGACCGCATCGCGGTGTCGATCTTCGGCGACGGTTCAAGCAACATCGGCGCCTTCCATGAGGCGCTGAATTTCGCCGCCATCCTCAAGCTGCCGGTGGTGTTCGTCTGTGAGAACAATCTCTACGGCGAATATTCCCGCATCGACCTGACGACGGCGGTCGAGGACATCGCCCTGCGGGCCACGAGCTACAACATGCCGGGCGTGATCGTCGACGGCCAGGATGTCGACGCCGTGGCGGCCGCCATGGAGACCGCCGTCGCCCGCGCCCGCCGCGGCGAAGGGCCGTCGCTGCTCGAAATGAAGACCTATCGCTATTCCGGCCATTCCCGCTCCGATCCGGCGACCTACCGCCGGCCGGGCGAGCTCGACCAATGGCTCAAGCGCGATCCGATCGACATCCTCGCAAGGAAGCTGGTGGAAGAACGCCTGCTCGCCGCCGATGGCCTCGAGCCTCTCAAGGCCGAGGTGCGCGACGCGGTCGAGCAGGCGGCGCAGGAGGTGCTGGCGTCCCCGCATCCCGATCTCGGCGAGATCATGTCGCATGTCAGCGCCGGCTCGGCCGGCGACGACCGGAAATTCACCTTCTGGCAATAATGGCGGAGGGCATCCTTTCCGGCATGAGCATCGTCGAGGGGTCGGCCTTCGTGGCCGCGCCCCTCGGCGGCATGACGCTGGCGCAACTGGGCGCCGACGTCATCCGCTTCGATCCGATCGGTGGTGGTGCCGACCGCCACCGCTGGCCGCTGACGGAAGATGGCAGGAGCCTGTTCTGGGCTGGACTCAACAAGGGCAAGCGCTCGATCCAGGTCGATGTGAAATCGCCCGAAGGGCAGGAAATCGTCGCCAGGCTGGTGACCAGGCCGGGCGCCGACCGCGGCTTCTTCCTCACCAACCTGCCGCAACGCGGGCTCCTCACCTACGAAGCGCTGAAGAGCCGCCGCGCCGACCTGGTCATGGTGCAGCTCACCGGCAACGCGGACGGCACCAGCGAGGTCGACTACACCGTCAATGTCGCCACCGGCTTCCCCGAGATCACCGGCCCGCGCGGCGCTCCCGATCCGGTCAACAGCGTGCTGCCCGCCTGGGACATCGCGATGGGCGAGATGGCGGCGATCGGCCTGCTTGCCGCTGACCGGCACCGTAGCCGCACCGGCAAGGGCTCGCTGGTGAAGCTCGCGCTTTCCGACGTCGCCTTCGCCACGGTCGCGCATCTCGGCCGGCTGGCGCAGGCGGAGCTGGGCGGCATCGCGGAGAAGGAGGGCAACTATCTCTATGGCGCTTTCGGCAAGGATTTTTCGACCTCCGACGGCCGCCGGGTGATGGTCGTGGCGCTGACGCAGCGCCAATGGCGCGCGCTGGAGAAGGCGACGGGGATCGACTCGCGGGCGATCTCGGACGCGACAGGCGCGGATCTCGACAGCGAAAGCGGCCGCTTCGCTGCCCGCGAGGCCATCGCCACGGCGCTTGCGCCATGGATTGCGGCCCGCGACCTCGACGAGGTGAGACGCCGCTTCGCCGACGCAGGCGTCTCATGGGGGCCCTACCAGAGCTTCCGCCAACTTCTTGACGAGGATCGGCGCGCCTCCACGGCCAATCCGATGTTCCAGCGCATCTCCCATCCGGGCATCGGCACGCTGATGACGCCGGCCTCGCCGCTGGAATTTTCGTCGGTGCCGAGGCTCGCCGCGATGCCTGCGCCCAGGCTTGGCCAGCATACGGACGAGATCCTCGGGGAGATCGGCTATGGCGGCAGCGAGATCGGCGCGCTGCATGACCGCGGGATCGTGACTGGAGCTTAGACCCGCCTACCCCAGCGCCCGCAGATAGCGTATCTGGCGCCCCTTCGTGAGGCTTTCCGCCGCTGCCGCGATCGAATTCGCATCGATGCCGAAATGCCGGTAGAGGTCGTCGATGGTGCCGGACTGGCCGAAAT
>NZ_RZTO01000379.1:0-5688 GCF_003997225.1 Mesorhizobium sp. M2C.T.Ca.TU.002.02.1.1 | reverse complement strand
CTGGAACACCCCTCATCCGTCTCGGCGCTGCGCGCCGATCCACCTTCTCCCACAAGGCGAGAAGGAAAAGGCACTATTTGGACTATCGTCACGATTGCTGCACTATGATGGTGCATAAGCATCCATTGAACCATCGGGCAGGGGAGAAACGCCGGGTTGAAGCGGGCTGAAATCCAGAAGCCGGGACAGCGACTGTTCGGCCTGTCGACGCCGCTGAGGGCCGCCGTCATCCCGCCGCTGTCGGCGGCGCGCTGGCTCCTGGTGCTGATCGTTGCCGCCGGCGTCTATTTCTTCCACGGTTTCCTGTTTCCGGTGCTGGCCGCGCTTGTCATCGCCTTCGCCAGCTGGCCGCTCTATCGAAGGCTGCTCACCGCTGTCGGCGGCAACCGCACCATCGGCGCGACTTTGGCGATCCTTTTCATCCTCACCTTCCTGGTGGTGCCGATCGCGCTTGCCGGTACCTATGCCATCAACGAGCTGCGCGAATGGGTCGTCTGGGCGATCGAGACCAATCGCCACGGCGCGGTGACGCCGCAATGGATCGCCACCATGCCCGTGATCGGCGAGTGGCTGAACGAGCAGTGGACGGCCTATCTCGGCCATCCCGGCGGCATCGGCGAGTTGATCCAGCTGATCAGCGGCTCCAACATCGGCACCATCTACCGCGGCGCCCTGGCCGCCGGCGGCAGCGCCTTCGGCCTGCTGCTGACGCTTCTGTTCATGATGATCGCGCTGTTCTTCGCCTATCGCGACGGTGAGTCTTTCGCGGCCCAGGTTGATCGCCTCGGCGAGCGCATCCTGCCGACGCGCTGGGAGCGGATTTCGCGTGTCGTGCCGGCAACCATCTCCTCGACCGTGACGGGAATGACCATCATCGCCATCGGCGAGGGCCTTGTGCTGGGCACCGCCTACTGGCTCGCCGGCGTGCCGTCGCCGGTCACGCTCGGCGCGCTTACCGGCATCATGGCGCTGATCCCGGGCGGCGCGCCGCTCTCTTTCACCCTGGTGTCGATCTACCTCGCCGCCAGCGGCAAGCTGGTCGCCGGCGCGGCGCTCTTCATCTGGGGCGCGGTCGAACTCTTCATCGTCGACAAGACCTTGCGGCCCAAGCTTGTCGGCGGTCCGATCAAACTGCCCTTCCTGCCGACCTTTTTCGGCCTGATCGGTGGCGTCAAGACGATGGGTTTCCTCGGCCTGTTCATTGGCCCTGTATTGATGGCGCTGCTCGTCGCCATCTGGCGTGAATGGCTGCGCGAGGTTGAGTTGATGGACGAGGTCCCGCCAGTGGCCGACGAGGCCGGTGGGCCGCCCCGGATCGAGGCGGCGGCCGAGCCGAGGAAGATTCAGGCCGGGTGATGCACCGCGAGGTCCGCGCGGCGCTTGCGGCCTTCATGCAATTGCCAGAGCGAATGCGCGATCAGCGTTACGATCATGATGCCGCCGCCGATCAGGCTGTTGCGTGACGGCGCCTCGGCGAAGATCATCCACACCCAGACCGGCGCCAGGATCGTTTCCAGGAGATAGAACATCGCCACTTCCGCGCCCGAGATGTATTTCGGTCCGTTGGCAAGGCAGAAGAACGCGATCGGCATGACGACGCCGCCGTTCAGGATGATCCACCACGGGGCTTCGACTTGAAAGCCGGTCCTGGAGACCATGAACGCCGCCACCCCGAAAGGCAGGATCACGCCGATCAGCGCGGTGAAGCCCATGTCCTTGTCGCTGGCACGCGAGATGGTGATGGCGCAGGCAATCAGGAAGGCGGAGCACAAAGCCATCAGGTCGCCGAACAGATATCCGGTGCCGACGGAATCGCCGACGATGATGGCGACGCCGACGATCATCAGAGCCATCGCGGCGAGGGTCAGCGGCCGAGGCCGCTCCTTCAGAAACAGCCAGGACAACAGCGCCGCGAAGACGGTGTTGAAGGCCAGGATGAAGACCAGGTCGGCTGTCGATGTATGGTAGACGGCTGTCATGAAGGCGACCGCGCCGAGCCCGTAGATCACAGCCACGACCAGCCCCGACCAGCCAGGTATGAGCTGCGGCGCATTCTTGCTGTACGAGCGCCAGACGGCCCACATGATCAGCGCCGCCGCCAAGGTGCAGCTGGTGCGCAGCAAAAGGATGGTCCAGGCCTCGCCATTGGCAAGCCGGATCAGCGGAATATCGATGCTCAGCACCAGTCCGCCGATGGCGGTGACGAGGAGGCCTTTCTGGTGATCGGTGTGGGAAGACATGTGATCGTTCTCGAAACAAATCGGGAGCAAGGGCCGGCGCGATTGCGCATATCTCGCGCGAGGGCGCGCAAGACCGGCGTCTTCTCCCTTGAAAGGGCGGGTTCGGGAAAACTGTTTTAGCGACTGACCGCTTCGTGGTCGTAGCGCTCCCAGCCTTTCGGGCCGAGATGCTCCTGCGGCATGAAGCGCATCTTATAATTCATCTTGCGCGAGCCGTTGACCCAGTAGCCGAGATAGACGTGGGGCAGGCCCATCGCCTTGGCGCGGGCGATGTGGTCGAGGATCATGAAAGTGCCGAGAGAGCGGTCCTCTAAGTCGGGACTGAAATAGGAATAGACCATCGACAGCCCATCGGCCATCTTGTCGGTGAGCGCGACAGCGATCAGTTCGCCATGGCCCTTGCCGGTGATGAAAGTGTCGGGGCCGCGACGCCGGTATTCGATGATCTTGGTGTCGACATGCGTGTCTTCCACCATCATCGCATAGTCGAGCACGGTCATGTCCGACATGCCGCCGCGGCGATGGCGGGCATCCAGATAGGCGCGGAAGAGCGAGTATTGCTCGGTCGAGGGCTGCGCGTCATGCATGGCCCCGACGAGGTCGGTATTGCGCTGGACAACGCGGCGCATGCTGCGGCTGGGATCGAATTCCTGCGCCAGGATGCGCACCGAGACGCAGGCCCGGCACGATTCGCAGGCCGGGCGGTAAGCGATGTTCTGCGAGCGCCGGAAGCCGCCTTGCGTGAGCAGGTCGTTCATCTCCGGCGCCTTGTCGCCGACAAGGTGCGTGAACACCTTGCGCTCGAACTGTCCCTCCAGATAGGGGCACGGCGACGGCGCGGTCAGGAAGAACTGCGGCGACTGGGTCGGATGCTGCGTCATCTAATCTTGGAAACGCTCCTGCGAATCGCCCTACCTTTGGCCCGGCCGGCGAAAATTTCAACAGGATTGTGCTGACGCGACGGCGTGGACCTGTTCATATTTTAGCGCGGGCGGCGCGGCGGTTTGATCTGCGCGGCCCTGGACACCGTCAGATATCGGTGCGTGTGACCACGGTGCCGAGCAAAAGGTCATGCAGCGTGCGCTTGCGGTCGGAGAACAGCGTGACCAGGAGCACCAGCGGCGTCAGGATGACGTTGCCGGCCCAGAACAGAACCGAATGAACCACGGCCGTCATGCCGTCGATGCGGCTGCCGTCGAGCTTCTCCAGGCGGATGCCCATGATCTTCATGCCGGTCGTCGCCTGGTCGCGACTGCCCAGGGTGTTCCAGATGTAGAGGATGGCGACCATCGGCACCAGCACCGAAAACAGCGCCCAGCCAAGGCCGAAGGTCAACAGCCCGAGAATGGCGACCAGGATGGCGAAGGGAATGGTCAGCAGCGCGACGAAGAAATAGTCGAGCAGGAAGGCAAAGATACGCCTTGTCCGCACCCCGCGATAGGCGCGGGTGTCCTCGAACCTGGTCGTGATGATCTCGCCGTCCAAAACGCGTGCGTTCATGTCTGTTCCTCGATTGCCGCATCCACAACGAGATGCCTGCCGTCCTCTCAAATGGTGAGAGCGACCCGGAATTCAAGGAACATGCCCGTCGGCCGGTGGGCGCGATATCAAAAGATACCGGGGCAGAGCCTGTAGCGAACCCGTTCGAGATAGTCGCGATATTCCGGGGTCAGCGCCAGGATGCGTTCCTCGCGCAGGATGCGATGGATCTGGAACAGGGTGATGGTCGCGTAGACGGTGAAATTGTAGAGCGAGAAGCTCGACAGCAGGAAAAGGATGTGCCCCGCGAGATAGCCGGCATAGATGGGATGGCGAACGAACCGGTAGGCGCCGCCGGTGATGACGCCGCGATTGGCCGGCAGGATGGCGAAGGAACGGCCGAGCGACATCTTTCCCCAGATGACGATCCAAAGCGCCACGAACTGTAGCGGCGCCGCGATGTATAGCGGGACGATCTCGACGCCTTCCTGCAGCGAAACCAGGCCCGAGCCGAAGCCCGCGGTCAGCGAGATGAAGACCGTGAAAGGGCTCCAGTCACGCACCAGCGGGCGGCGCGCCAAGAGCAGCCAGACAAAGGTGAGGGTCTCCGATATCAGCAGCATCAGGACGTTGAGCCGGCCGCTGTCGATGACGAGGTTGTTCACGCCGCGATAGATGAAGATTGCCGCGACCGCGAGCGCGATGAAACGGAACAGGCCTTCGCGCAGGTCGGTGAGAACCGCGCTGCTTTGAACGGCGGACCAGAAACCCGTCTCTGCGCTGGGCAGCGCATCGCTTTTGGAAATCGGCAACTTTGCTACCCCGGTGGTCCCCTCGGCTTTGACCATTGCACGTAAGCCTTGCCGTCCGGTTAAGGTTTTGCGCGCTTTCGGTTGCATTGGCGGATTCGTCTGCCGAGGGATGGTTGTTGTCTGTTGAACATGACATTCTTCCCGGTTTAGCTTGCTGCGCCGCACAAAGGGGACGGGGACATGGACTACGACATGCTGGTCATCGGCAGCGGCCCTTCGGGACGCCGCGCCGCGGTGCAATCGGCCAAGCTCGGCAAGTCGGTGCTTGTGGTCGACAGGGGCCGGCGCCTGGGCGGCGTCTCGGTGCATACCGGCACCATCCCGTCGAAGACGTTGCGCGAGACGGTGCTCAACCTCTCGGGCTGGCGCGAACGCGGCTTCTACGGGCGCGGCTACCGGGTCAAGCAGGATATTTCGATCGGCGACCTGGTCGAGCGGCTGCACAAGACCCTCGACCATGAGGTTGAGGTGCTGCAGCACCAGTTCATGCGCAACACGGTGAGGAGCGCCCGCGCCGCGGTAAAGTTCCTCACGCCGAACAAGGCGAGCCTGACCGCCGACAATGGCGACTACAGCGAGGTCGGCTTCGCCAATGCGCTGATCGCCGTCGGCACCAGGCCGCACCGTCCGGCCGACGTACCCTTCGACAAGAAGCGCGTTTTCGACAGCGACGAAATGCTGGAGCTCCACCATCTGCCACGCACGCTGACGGTGATCGGTGCCGGCGTCATCGGCGTCGAATACGCCACCATCTTTTCCGCGCTCGACGTGCCGGTGACACTGGTCGAGCCGCGCAACACCATTCTCGATTTCATCGATCGCGAGATTGTCGACGACTTCATCCACCAGATGCGCGACCGCGGCATGACCATCCGGCTGGGCAGCACGGTGAAGGAGATCGCCTCGAAGCCCGACCATGCCGAGGTGACGCTGGCGGATGGCCGCACCATCCGCTCCGAGATGGTGCTCTACGCCGCCGGCCGCACCGGCAACGTCGCCAGCCTCGGCCTCGACCTGGTCGGCATCGAGGCGGATGCCCGGGGCCGCATCAAGGTCGACCCGAATACCTTCCAGACCAGCGTGCCCAACATCTACGCGTCCGGCGACGTCATCGGCTTCCCGAGCCTCGCCTCGACGTCGATGGAGCAGGGCCGGGT
>NZ_RZTO01000378.1:0-5704 GCF_003997225.1 Mesorhizobium sp. M2C.T.Ca.TU.002.02.1.1 | reverse complement strand
CCCCGGTGCCCGGCATGATGCGGGCCGGCGAAAGCGCCATGAAACGCAGGCCGAGGCCGAGCTTGTCCGATTCCTTCTGGCAATGGCCGGCCAAAAATATCTGCATGCGCTTGGCGCCGGCATAGCCGCCGGAATTCGGCGGGCCGCCGGTGATGGCGGCGCCGCTGGCAATCAGCACCACCCGGCTGCCCGCTTTGAGGCGACCCTTGAGGGCTTCGCGGCAGAACAGGAACGATGCCTTGACGTCCATTTCCCAGTTCGCCGAGAAGGCGTCCCAGCTCTGCTCCTGAATCGGCGCGGCCGCGGCGAGCGCCCCCGCGCAGACCACCAGCAGGTCGGGCGCCAGCGCATCGAAAACCGCCTGCGGCGCGGCTTCCGCCGTCGCATCCGCGGCCAGTGTCTTCAAGCCCGGGCGTTCCCAGGCAAGCTGCTTCAGGTCGGCGGCGCCTCGGGCGACGGCAAGCACGGTCGCTCCCGCGCCAAGCGCGGCTTCCACGATCGCGCGGCCGACGCCCCTGCTGCCTCCGACGACGACGACATTCTGATTTTGCAACGGTTTCATGTGATCACCTCTTCCAGGCCGCCGGCCATCCGGACGCGCCTGCAGGTGAAGACAATCGGGATGAGCGAAAATCATCGGTGCGAGATGAAAATTCTTGCCGGCCGCAGGCGAGGGGGAGGTTGGAGCCCTGGCCCGACGCCGGGCGTCAAGGGCCCCGGCACCTAATCCTTGGGAAAAGAACCTATTCGCTCTCGCCGTCCAGCGCCGGCACGGCGACGCCGGCAAGCTCGGCTGCCAAGAGCCGCGCGGCGCCCGCCCGCGCAATCCGCAGCATCAGCGCCTTGCGCGTCGCGGCCGCCATGCGGTGCTCCGGCGCATCGCGCAGGATCTCCGCGCCGTAGCCGTCGGAAAGGATGAAGCCGCATTCCTCGGGAAAGATGTCCTGTGGAACGCCGGGATGGGTGGCAAAGAAGAAGCGGTCGGAATGCAGCCGGTAGTCCGGCCATTTGCGGTCGACGCGGAAATCCTCGATCGAGGACTTGATCTCGATGATCCAGATGTCGCCCTGCCTGGTCAGCGCGACGAGATCGGCGCGCCGTCCGGTGGCAAGGGACAGCTCAGGCAGCACATGCGCGCCCATTTCGGTGAGCAGCCGCTGCACGCCGCGCCGCACCAGCATGGCGCGCTCGGACTGGCGGCCGTCGATCAACGGGTTGAGGGGAATCGGGGAAACGATGGGCATGGGAGGCACCATGCCAGATTTTGTTCACGGTTTGAACCCGCCGGGCGATTATATATTTGGCAAGCCAACCCATGCTACCTTACGCGAGCTCGGAGCTGCCATGGCCGACAAAAGTCAGCACACACCAATCATCAAAGGTATTCTCATAGCTGAGGCGTTTGTCGGGGGAGCATTCGTCGCCTTCTGGCTATGGACAGGTAAAGCCACCATCCCAAAGCATGGCGGTGGCCTGACAACCTTGGATAGGGTTGAAGACCCGTACCTCTATTGGTTCCTGCTAATTGCAATTTTAGGCGTGCTCATAGCCTTCCCACTCCGATATCTCCACAAGGGGCCGCCGAAGCGCTAAGGGTCCACCTCGACCCAGCTACAAGCCACCGGACGAACGCTGCACCCCTTACTACGAGTCTCCCGCTCGAAACTCATCTGCCAGGAGCCTGGCCAGGTGGTCGCGGCTCAGGCTCAGTGTTTCTTTCAGGAACCACAGGAAGTTGCTCGGGCCGTCCGTCGGCAGGCCGTTTTCCGCCGCCTGGGTGATGACCGCGCGCTGGCGCTCGATCCGCTGTTCGATCTCGCGGATGTGCTGCTCGACCCGTTCGATGTCGTCCTGGAGACCCATGGCCGGCAATCTCAGCGTGCGCGATCGTCAAGATAGCACCAAACCGGAAATGCGTGGAGCGTAAAGCCAGCGGGATGCTTGGCCGTGGTTCACGCAAGATTAGGTCTTGCTAACCATATCCCTCGGCAGCAATCTCGCCCTGAGAGGATTTCCCCCATGACCCGCGATCAGATGCTTGCCCACCTCCGGTCCGCCGACGCTGTCGCGCGCGAGGCGGCGGCGCATGGGCATCATCCGTTCGGCTGCGTGCTGATCGGGCCGGACGATCGCGTTTTGATGCGGCAGGGCAATCTCGACACGGTGCGCCATGCCGAGACGGAGCTCGCCCGCCGCGCCGCGGCGGCCTATGAGCCTGAGTTCCTGTGGCAATGCACGTTGGTCTCGACCTTCGAACCGTGCGCGATGTGCGCCGGCACGATGTACTGGGCGAATATCGGGCGCCTGGTCTATGGGGTCGAGGAAACCAGCCTCCTGGCGCTCACCGGCGATCACGAGGAGAATCCGACGATGAACCTCGCCTCGCGCACCGTCTTCGCCTCCGGCCAGAAAAAGATCGAGGTCTTCGGCCCCTTTCCTGAAATCGCCGATGAATTGCTCGCTCCGCACCGCGATTTCTGGAAGCGCTGACACCGTCTCAGAAGCGGGTGCTTCCCGCCTCGTTGAATCGGTAGACGAGGGAGAACGAAAGCGTCTGCACTTTCGGCTTGAAGGCAATGGCGCTGTCCGGGGCTCCGGTGGCGTCGACATACATGCCCGCGCTTCTGCGGCCGTAGTCGGCAAAGCGGTATTCGGTCTTCATGGACCAGCCCGGTGAAGCGATGCCCGTGAAGTCGAGCGGGTTCTCGACGCCGCCGCCCACGAACCAACCGTCATAATGTTGCCCCGCAACGCTCAAGGGCACGAGTGGCGTCGGGTCGAGGCTGGAGCCAGTGAACTCGGCGTGGCTGTAGCCGCCATCCACGTAGATCAGCACGTCCGGAGTGGCCAGTACGCCGAGACGAAGCCCCGCGGCAAAGTTCAGCCTGTTGCTCGTGGTGCCAGAATATTGCTCGAAGGGCGCCTTGATCGAGCCCCTGATGTCGCCGAACTGCGCGTCGGCAAAGGCGCCGGCCACCCAATTGGGGGCGAATTGCCAGTCATAGCCCCCGCCTACGGTGGCGAAGCCGCCGCTGCCGCTGGTCCCCACTGACGGTCCCGGCGCAGGAAAGCCTCCGAAATCGGTGTACTGGTCGGCGCTCCACCAGCCGAACCCGCCGCCGGCGGAAAGATAGAACCCGCTCCAGTCCCGGGCCGGCGCTTGCCTCACGGCGTTCATGTCGGCCGCCCAAGCCGCCGGCGGCAACATGCTTGCGATCACGATACCGGCCGCGCGCAAAAATCTCATGTGAAAGTCCCCGAAATTGATCTTGGCACGTGCAGCCATGGCTGATTTTGCGGCTGCCGTCTTGGACGGACGGGCTCCGGCATTGGATGGGCGGGCGCGGTTTGAAATCGATTGGGAATGTGGCGCGGCTGCAACGAACACCGATCCAAATGATCACAGCTTGGACCGGGTGGCTTTAGGATTGGACTGGGGAGCCTTTTTGCTTCTTTTTGGCCGACCCCCGCTGGCACAGTCGTGCTAGGCTGAGAACGGGGCAAACAGATTTCCATCCATGCAGAAGATCGATTTTTCGTCGGCCAGCCTGCCAGCGCATCTGAGCGACAGGGATCGCTTTCGCCTCTGGCGCGACATGTGGATGGAGCAACTTGGCGATGCCGAGATCAGGCATGCCGAGGACAAGCCTTTCGCGACGGCGACGAAGATGCGCTTCCTCGGCGAGCTTCGCGTCGGCCTGTTCGAGACCACGACCGAGTACTATGTGCGCACGCGCCGGCATGTCGCCAACGACCGCGACGATATCTTCGTCGGATTCTACCGCAGCCCCAAGCCGCAGATATGGTCGGTCGCCGATTGCGATCTGTCGCTGCGGCCCGGCAACGGCATCGCCTACAACGTTGCCCAGCCCTGCCGCAGTTTCACCGACGGCGTCACGTCATGGGTCCTGGCCTCCATCCCCCGCGCCTCGTTGCTGAGACAGGTGCCGCATGCCGACGACCGCCCGGTGACGCGGCTCGACCCGGCAAGTCCCGCCGTGCGCCATCTGGAGCGCATGATCGACTTCCTGCTTCGATCCGAGGAGGTGGATGAGGAGCCGGCGCTTTCGCGGCAGGCCGGAATGGCGCTGGCCGATCTGATCGTGCTGGCGCTGGGGGCCAAGGGCGATACGGCGGAGATCGCGATCGGCCGCGGGCTGCGCGCGGCGCGGCTGCGTGAAGCTTTGGCGGTGATCGAGGCACGCTTCACCGACCCGGCGCTGTCGACGGAGATGGTGGCCCGTGCGATCGGGCTTTCGCGTCGATATCTCAACACGCTTCTGCTCGAGAGCGGCAGCACCTTTGCCGAGCGCGTGCTGGAGCTACGGCTGCGCAAGGCATGCGCCATGCTGTCGGACATCCGCAACGACGCCACGAAGGTAAGCGACATCGCGTTCGCCGCGGGGTTCAACGACGTATCCTATTTCAACCGGCGGTTCCGGGCTCGCTTCGGCGCCTCGCCCACGCAATATCGCGGCGGGTAATTTCTTTCAGGCGGATACTTGGTCCGCAGCGCCCGCCATGTCGTCCAGGATCGGGCAGTCCGGCCGGTCATCGCCATGGCAGGCATGGATGAGCTTCTGCAGCGTTGAGCGCATCGACTGCAATTCACGCACCTTCTCTTCGATCGCCCTGACATGGGCGGCGGCGATCTCGCGCACGTCGTGGCTGGCGCGGCCGCGATCCTCATAGAGCGCCATCAGCTGCCTGCAATCTTCGATTGAGAAGCCGAGATTGCGCGCACGGCGCAGGAAGGCCAGCCGATGGACGTCATCGCCGGAGTAGTCGCGATAGCCGTTCCCGGCCCGCGCCGGGCGGATCAGGCCGATCTCCTCATAGTAGCGGATGGTCTTGGCCGGCAGGCCGGAACGCTCGGCGGCATCACCGACATTCATGGCACTCTCCTTGGACTCCAGGCAGCTCTATGAGCCGCCTCATTGATTTTGTTTCACAATCCTGTGAACCCTGTTGCCGAAATGCCGCAGTTCGGCACTTACCGGCAGGTAAGGTCTTGCATATAGGCAGTGCGCGCTTGGCAAGCAAAAGAAATGCCAGCATGAATGATGGCAGCAAAGCGGCCGACTCGTGCCGCTGCCATAGAGACGGGGCGTCGGACCTATTCATGCGCTTGAAGTCATTTGCAATCCTCGCCGCTCTTGCGCTGTCGACCGCGATCAGCGGGTGCAGCACCATCGGCGGGCAAATGTTCACCAACAACTATGGCGCGATGACCGATGCCGGCTATCAGCTGCCGCGCATCCCGATCGAGAAGGTCCCCGCCAGGTATCACCGCCAGGAAGTGCGGTATGACTCCCCCGAGAAGCCGGGCACCATCATCGTCGATACCCAGAACAAGTTCCTTTACTTCATCGAGGGCGACGGCATGGCGATGCGCTACGGCATCGGCGTCGGCCGCGAAGGTTTTGAATGGCACGGCACCGCCCATATCGCGCTGAAGCGCGAATGGCCGACATGGACGCCGCCGGCGCCGATGATCAAGCGCCAGCCCGAGCTCGCCAAATTTGCCGGCGGCATGGAGCCGGGTCTGAAGAACCCGCTCGGCGCGCGCGCCATGTATCTCTTCAACAAGGGCGGCGACATGGGCTACCGCCTGCATGGCAGCCCGGAATGGTTCTCGATCGGCAAGGCGATGTCGTCGGGCTGCATCCGGTTGATGAACCAGGATATTATCGACCGCTACGAC
>NZ_RZTO01000377.1:0-5713 GCF_003997225.1 Mesorhizobium sp. M2C.T.Ca.TU.002.02.1.1 | reverse complement strand
CGCGAGTAACGTTTCAGTTCATTCCGCGGCCCCTGCGGCCGCGGCATTGCTTGCCTTCACGACGGTCTTGGGACGTTGCGGATGCAGCAGCCCGATCAATGGCTTTTCGACAATCAGATAGAGCATCGCCGAGAGCGCGAACGTGGCGACCAGGATCGTCACCGGCTGCAATGCCACGGGGATTCCGATCCTCAGGACGACACCGGTCGCCAGGACGCCGACCACGACATGCCACAGGTATATCGAATAGGACGCGTCGCCGAGAAATGTGGGCAAGGCAGCGGGCTTGAATGGTCGCGCCCGCTCGGCAAAACCCGCGCCCGCCACGATCGATGCGGCCGGAAGCCCCCAGCGTAAGGCCCGAGGCAAATCGGCATCGAACAGCGGGCCGGCCGCAAGGAGAAGAAATCCCGCGCCAACCATCGCCAGCGCCACACCGAGCGGAAGCCTGGCGCCCTGGAGCCACAAACGCCCCACGGCGACGCCAGCCGCGAACTCGATCACGACAGGATCGGTGAAGGCATGCGCATATCCCGCGGGCAGGACGAAGTGCAGCGCGACGATGGCGACAAGCGCGCCCACGAGAACGCCGAACCGCCAGCGCTCGCCGAGGAACAGGACGAACGTGAAAACGAGATAGAACATCATCTCATAGCAGAGCGTCCAACCCTGTATGACGATGGGGTGCAGCGCGCCCTCCTGCAGGACCGGCAGGAAGAACAGCGAGCCGACGAAATTCGCCACACTGAAGAAATGGCCGTAGAAGAACTGCGGCTTGATCAGGATGCCCGCCGCGGTCAGCAATGTGACAATCCAGTACAGAGGCACGATGCGGGTGATCCGGCGCCCCATGAAACGCCAGGGATCGGCCGGCCTGCCTGCCGTCGTCACCCACATGATGAAGCCGCTGATGACGAAGAAGACGTCGACGCCGGCAGCTCCGACGTCGAACGGACCACCGAACTGCTCGCTGACGTGAAAGCAAACGACGGCGCAGGCGGCAAGGCCGCGCAGATACTGAACACTATGGATGCTCGTCACGATGCCCTGACCCGTATCGCATCATGTTGCGATGCACACATACCCACGCCGCATTGCACAATAACAATGCAGCCACTCGCCTCTGTCAACCGCCGATGGCAGCTATTCGGACAAGAACCTGCCCGTCGGTCTGCTCAATTCATTTGTATGCAAATGTTTCCGGATCCGCGCGATCCGGAAACCGAAACACCGTTCTCGCGAAATCGACCCGATACATGCATGACGCATCTAGCGGCCATCCAACAGCGGCCAGCGACCATCCTCGGCCGTCGTTGCTCTTCAAGGGAGATAAAAATGTCGATGTTCGATAATCTCAGCCGCTTCGGCGTCACCATCCGGCAGGCTCATGCCAGGAACAAGGCGATCCGCGCGCTCAACGATCTGCCGGCGCATGTCCAGAAGGATATCGGTTGGCCGGCCTCGCCGCCGAGCGACCCGCAGGCAGCCCTTCACAAGCTGCTTCTGGGCACGCCGCGCTGATGACCTTCGCCGACAAATGCAAGCTGCTCGGCAAGCGCCAGGACCGCAACGTGACTCCGGCCGGCGACAACAGGTTGCGCGCGGCGCTGCTGCCGAAGCGGCGCTAGAGCATTTAAAGGGAAGTGCGCAGCGGTCGGGCCCTGCGACTTCCGTCCGGAATTGCGTGAACAAAGAACTGGCACCCATCGGATCACGCCGATGTGCCAGGGTGATTCCTTGACATTTCAAACTGAGGTACAATCTTCGCAGAGCGGGGGGAATTCTCTTAGTCGGCTCTGCCGAAGTCCGTGTATCCGCATGCCCAGTTTGAAAAGCCATCTCGTTTCGTTCGTTCTCCGGCACAGCCGCAAGAAGGCGTTTTCCAGTCCCGAGAACCTGCAGCGTTGGATCGCCTATGCCCGCAAGACCGAGGACTATCATCCGCCGGCCTTGCTCAAGGCGCGGCTGGGCATCACCGAGACCGAAATCGACGGCTTCCCCGTCTATGAGATCGCGCCGAAGGCGGGGGAACGCCGGCGCATCCTTTACCTGCATGGCGGCGCCTACGTTTTTCAGATCACCTCCTACCATTGGGGGCTGATCGCCGAGATGGCCGAGCGTCTCGGTTTCGGCATCACCGTGCCGATCTATCCCATCGCACCCGAGCACGATTTCCATGACATGTTCGGCATGGTCGGCGACCTCTACCGGCGCATGCTCGAAGAGGCCGACGCCGAGGACATCGTCTTCATGGGCGATTCCGCCGGCGGCAACATGGCCGTCGTGCTGACCATGATGGCAGCCGAGGAAGGCCTGCCTTCGCCGTCGCGTCACGTGCTGATCTCGCCCGGCCTGGACATGTCGCTGTCCAATCCGGAAGTGTTCGAGGCCGAGCGCAACGATCCCTGGCTCGGCATCCCCGGCGGGCTGGAAGCGATCCGGCTCTACAGCGCCGGCTTCGAGCGCTCGGACTGGCACATCAGCCCGCTTTACGGCGATCTCTCGGTGCTGCCGAAGACGCTGCTGCTCACCGGCTCGCGCGATCTGCTCAGCCCCGACAATCTTATCTTCGCCGAACGCGCGCGCGCCGCCGGCGTCGAGGTCGACGTGGTTTATGAAGAGGGCATGTTCCACGTCTGGCCGCTCATCGAGATGCCCGAGGCACGCCGCGCGCGCGACAGCATCGTCGACTTTCTCAGCCTGCCGGCACCGCGCCGTGCTCGGGCGCGGCGCGGGACAAAGGCTGCCCTCGCAACCCGTCCGGCGCCCGCGGCCGAGTAGCTCAGAACTTGCCCGTCTCGCGGAACAGTTCGAACGTCGCCCGGATATGGTCGGCGACGGCCTTCACCGGCGCGCTGGCGTCGGGCGCCACCACCATGGCGAGATTGTAGGTGCCGATCTCCGGCATGCCGTCCTTGGCGCCCAGCGAGACCATCTCGTCGCCGAGGAAGGACTTCGGCAGCGGCGCCACCGCAAGGTCGGCCATGATGGCGGCGCGCTGGCCGGCCGTGTGGGCGCTCATATAGGCGATGCGGTAATTGCGGCCTTCACGTCCAAGCGCTTCCAGGGCCCCTGCCCGCCATGCGCAGCCTTCCTCCCACAGCGACACCGGCAAGGGCTCGCGCAGATGCGCGCAGCCGCCCTTGGCGCCCGCCCACACGATCGGTTCGGTCAAAAGGACCTCGGCGCCGATCGCGCTGGTCTTGTAGGAATTGGTGAGCAGCGTGATGTCGAGCGCGCGGTCGTCCATGCGGCGGCGCAGATTGATGCTCTGGTCGATGGTGACGTCGACGGCGATCGAGGGATGCGACTGGGCGAAGCGCTTCAAGACATGCGGCAGCACGCGCTCGCCATAATCGTCGGGGGAACCGAGCCGCACCACGCCGACGATGTCGGGGATGATGAACTTCGACACCACCTCGCGGTTGATCGACAAAAGCCGCCGCGCATAGCCGAGCAGCATCTCGCCGTCCGTGGTCAGCGTCACCGAGCGCGCATCGCGCGCGAAGACCGAACGGCCGAGGATGTCCTCCAGCTTCTTGATCTGCATGGAGACGGCCGACGGCGTGCGGAACACCGCATTGGCGGCCGTGGTGAAGCTGCCGGTCTCGGCGATCGCCACGAAGGTGCGCAGCACATCGAGATCAAGCAGCGGCAGCGGATGATTGAGCGGGGCGTTCATAGGAGCCTGCTTTCAATTTTTCTGATGCAATCCATCATTCCATTTCGTTTGATTGAACATCACTCCAGGCGCATAGTCAACTCGATCGATGCGGGATGCTGCCAAAAGCAGCCATGAAACGACCCCGACACAGTCCTGCAATCGACATGAAATGAAGCTGAAACAGACCTGATTTAACGCAATGACGGGCGCCTCCCTGCCCGCATAGAGGAGAGAAAAATGTCTATCCTGTCGTCCATCGGTCGGCTTGCGACCGAATTCAGCGCGGCCCGCGCCCGCTACCAGACCGAACGCGCCATCCATGCGCTGCCGATCGAACTGCAGAAGGATATCGGCTGGCCTGAAGCCGCCGATGCCAAGACCGGCTTGCGCCTCGGTGTCGGAAGCTGGGCCGGAGCGAAGTAATCAAGTGTCCGTGGAGTTCTGAAGGCCTGCCGCGTCAGCTCGGCAGGCCTTTTGTTTGTTATGGTCTTTTTTGTTTGCATTCAAACGACTTTTCCAGCCATGCGGCCGCTGCATGACGCATATGAACCACTCGCATAGCGGGTTAACAGGCCAGTTAAGGCGCTGTAAATAATAGGAAATAATGGGCACATTGCCCAAGAATGTCGCAAATCATGTCGCTTTTCATATCAAGCGCTTCGTTTTTACGATTTAGTTTTTGCTGAAGCGAGCCTATATCGGCTGCAGCAAAAACGAGCTGCCCCACTCCATCAAGCGAAGGCGACCCGTCTGAGCAACCAAATGGAGATGGATGATGAAGCTCTTTGCCCGCCTGTTCGCCCGCCGCGAGATGAACCTGACGACCGCCTTGGAGCGTCAGCGCCTCGCCAAGACCATGCCTGGCCAGACCGGCGCCGTGGCCGCTGCCCGTCTCGGCTTTATCGCCTGAGACAATTCCGCATGCTGCATCCCAACGCCGCCCGGCTTGCCGAGGCGGCGTTTTCGTTGGGCGTTGCCACCTGACGTCGGCGAAGAGACGCCCTGTGGTTGCACGGATTGCCCATTTGCGACCCATGTCGCAAATTTAATCTTCGGTTAGCCGCCTACCCGATTGACAGGAATGGTTTTTCCTGTTGTCGCTATGCTGTTCGCGACATCCTGTTCGCGTCATGGCTGCGTGAGGTTTCCCCGTGAATGCCGTAAAGCACCCGATCAAGAGATCGTTCGTATTCTTCCTCGTTCCCGACTTCACCATGATCGCCTTCGCGACGGCGCTCGATCCGCTTCGCTCGGCCAACCGGATGCTCGGCTACGAGGCCTATAGCTGGCGCCTGGCAAGCATCGACGGCAAACCCGTTCGCGCCTCGAACGGCGTCGAATGCGCCGTCAACACCTCGCTCGAGGAAGAGCGCAGGAAGATGGCCGGGCCGGACCGGCCGAACATGGCGATCGTCTGCAGCGGCATCGATGTCGAGCGCTACCAGAACAAGTCCGCTTTCGCCTGGCTGCGCGAGGAATACAACCGCGGCGTCGCCGTGGGCGGCCTGTGCACCGGTGCCCACATCCTGGCCGCCGCGGGCCTGCTCTCCAACAAGCGCTGCGCGATCCATTGGGAGAACCTGCCGGGCTTCTCGGAGGCCTTCCCGAAGGCCAATGTTTTTGCCGACCTCTTCGAGGTCGACCAGAACATCTATACCTGCGCCGGCGGCACCGCCGCGCTCGACATGATGCTGAAGCTGATCGGCGACGACTTCGACGAGAGCCTCGTCAACCGCGTCTGCGAGCAGGTGCTGACCGACCGCGTGCGCAGCCCGACCGATCGCCAGCGCCTGCCGCTGCGCGCCCGCCTCGGCGTTCAGAACTCCAAGGTGCTCACCATCATCGAGCTGATGGAGGCCAACCTTGCCGAGCCGCTGTCGCTGATCGAGATCGCCGACCATGTCGATCTTTCCCGCCGGCAGATCGAGCGTTTGTTCCGCACCGAGATGGGCCGCTCCCCCGCCCGCTACTATCTGGAGATCCGCCTCGACCGCGCCCGGCACCTGCTCATCCAGTCGTCGATGCCGGTGGTCGAAGTGGCGGTCTCCC
>NZ_RZTO01000376.1:0-5730 GCF_003997225.1 Mesorhizobium sp. M2C.T.Ca.TU.002.02.1.1 | reverse complement strand
CCATGCGCGGTGTCGGCCCGCTCGACGGTGACGGCGGAGGCCTGGACGTCGCCGATCTCGGTCGCGGTCGCTTCGGCGACGCGCCGCGTCAGCGTCGTGAACTCCATGGTCTTCAGGAAGCCGATCAGCTTCGGCCCGTCCGGCTCGTGCAGGACGAGGTCGTCCAGTCCTTCCTTCAGCGGCACGTCGTTCTTCAGCGTCACCAGCTCGCGCGAAATGCGCGCCTTGTCGGCATTGGCAATGATGGTCTCGCGCCGTTTCTCCTGCTTGATCTCGGAAGCGCGGGCGAGCAGCCCGTCAAGGTCGCCGAACTGTTCGAGCAATTGCGCCGCGGTCTTCGGGCCGATGCCAGGCACGCCTGGCACGTTATCGACCGAGTCGCCGGTGAGCGCCTGCAGGTCGATCATCTTTTCCGGCGGCACGCCCCATTTCTCGATCACTTCGGGGATGCTGATCCGGCGATCCTTCATGGGATCGTACATACGGACCGCCGGACCGACCAGTTGCATCAGGTCCTTGTCGGAGGAGACGATTGTGGTGTCGGCGCCGACCTCGCGGGCGAGCCTGCAATAGGTGGCGATGATGTCGTCGGCCTCGAAACCCTCCATCTCGATGCAGGGCAGGTTGAAGGCCACGGTCGCCTGGCGGATCAGGCCGAATTGCGGGATCAGGTCTTCCGGCGGCGCCGAACGGTTCGCCTTGTATTCCGGGTAGAGATCGCTGCGGAAGGTTTTCGAGGAATAGTCGAAGATGACGGCGAAATGCGTCGGCGCAATGCCTACGCTGGTGTTGCGGGCGTCCTGCATCAGCTTCCACACCATGTTGCAGAAGCCGAGCACGGCGCTGGTCGGCAGGCCGTCGGATTTGCGATTGAGCGGCGGCAGCGCGTGATAGGCGCGGAAAATGTAGCCGGAGCCGTCGACGAGAAAGAGGTGATCGCCTTTTTTCATGCCGGCAGGGATAGCGCGGCCGGGCTTCGCGGTCCATGCCAAAGGCGGTGGAACCCACCGGTTCGGGCAACACCCCTGACAGTTCCTGTCCGGCAAAGCGCGTCGCGCTGAAACCGATTCAGGCGACGCGCTTTGGGTCTTTTTGTTGGTGCATGTCGTTTTCCCAAAACCGCCGCACACTTTTGGGCGACATGCACGGAAAATTCGCCGCTCACGGGCATGTTACAAAAGTGTAATTTTCGTGCCCTTGAATCGCCACGTTCACAAACCCAAATACACGTCATCGGCATTTTTCGCCGAAGTCCGGAGTAAGGCCCGTCCCCCGCCTATCCCGGGCAAACTGCGGCAGCCTATCCCCCCTCTCCGGGCTGCCGCAACGTTTCGAGTAGAGACCGCCGTGGTTCCCCCTCCACCACGGCGGTCTTCTTTTATCCTCGCAACGATTGCATCTTGGTCTAACGATCGCGGCTTTTCGTTTTCGGCGTGGCCCTTTAGGGTCTGCCCAAAATCGAAAGGCAAAAAGCATGTCCAGAATCTCCCCCGTCCTCGAGCGTCTCGACCAGAATCTCGACCAGAGCCTGGAGCGGCTGTTCGGCCTGCTCGGCATCAAGTCGATCTCCACCGATCCGGCCTTCGCCGCCGACTGCCGCAAGGGCGCCGAATGGCTGGTCGCCGAGCTCAAGCTGATCGGCTTCGACGCGAGCGTGCGCGACACGCCCGGACATCCGATGGTGGTGGCGCATCACGAGGGACCGGCGGGCGCGCCGCATGTTTTGTTCTACGGCCATTACGACGTCCAGCCGGTCGATCCGGTCGAGTTGTGGGAAACCGATCCGTTCGCGCCGTCGATCAAGGAGATCGAGCCTGGACGCAAGGTGATCACCGGGCGCGGCTCGGCCGACGACAAGGGGCAGCTGATGACCTTCGTCGAGGCGTGCCGTGCCTGGAAGCAGGTGCATGGCAATCTGCCCTGCCGCGTCACCATCCTGTTCGAGGGCGAGGAGGAATCCGGCTCGCCGTCGCTGAAGCCGTTCCTGGAAGCCAACGCCGCCGAGCTGAAGGCGGATTTCGCGCTGGTCTGCGACACCAGCATGTGGAATCGCGAGACGCCGTCGATCTGCGTGTCGCTGCGCGGCATGGTCGGCGAGGAGGTCACCGTCAAGGCCGCCAGCCGCGATCTGCATTCGGGCCTCTATGGCGGCCCGGCCGCCAATCCGATCCGGATTCTCGCCAAGGTGCTGGCCGACGTGCACGACAAGGACGGCCACGTCACCATTCCAGGCTTCTATGACGGCGTCGAGGAGACGCCTAGCCAAGTGCTGAAATCCTGGGAAGGGCTCGGCGAGACGGCCGAGACCTTCCTCGGTCCGGTTGGCCTCTCCATTCCAGCCGGCGAGAAAGGCCGCTCGGTGCTTGAAATGACCTGGGCAAGGCCGACGGCGGAATTCAACGGCATCATCGGCGGCTACACCGGCAAAGGCTTCAAGACGGTGATCGCGGCGGAAGCGTCGGCGAAAGTGTCGTTCCGGCTCGTCCACAAGCAGGACCCGAAGAAGATCCGCGCCGCCTTCCAGGCCTTCGTGCGCGAGCGCATTCCCGGCGACTGCTCGGTGGAATTCCACCCGCATGGCGGCTCGCCGGCGATCCAGCTTTCCTACGACTCGCCGTTCCTGGCCAAGGCCAAGGATGCGCTGTCCGACGAATGGGAGAAGCAGGCGCTGACCATCGGCAGCGGCGGATCGATTCCCGTGGTCGGCGATTTCCAGACCTATCTCGGCATGGAATCGCTGCTGGTCGGCTTCGGCCTCGACGACGACCGCATCCATTCGCCGAACGAGAAATACGAGCTGACCTCCTTCCACAAGGGGCAGCGGTCCTGGGCGCGAATCCTCGATGCGCTGACCCGCTGAGGCGAAAATCGCGCAAGACGCGAGATTCAACTTTCTGTTGATTTTTCTCCGGATCGCGGCGAGGACGGATGACCAGCGCAACGCGCCGCCGCCTGCTGGCGCATCCCAAGCGATGCGCGGCATTGCGGCCGCGATCCGGAGAAGAGAATGACCGATATCCGTTTCCACAAGAACGATCTGCCGGACCTCACCCGTTACAATGTCGGGGCGGTGGCCATCGACACGGAAACGCTGGGATTGAATCCGCATCGCGACCGGCTCTGCGTGGTGCAGATCTCGCCCGGCGACGGCAGCGCCGATGTCATCCAGATCGCGCCTGGCCAGAAGAAGGCGCCGAACCTCGTCAGCCTGCTCAGGAACCGCGCGATCACCAAGCTGTTCCATTACGGCCGCTTCGACATCGCCGTGCTCTACAATGCCTTCGGCGTGATGGCGGAACCGGTGTTCTGCACCAAGATCGCCTCGCGGCTCGTCCGGACCTACACCGACCGCCATGGGCTGAAGGACCTGTGCAACGAATTGCTCGGCATCGGCCTGTCCAAGGCGCAGCAATCTTCGGACTGGGCGGCGGAAACGCTTTCGCCCGAGCAGCTCGACTATGCCGCCTCGGACGTGCTCTATCTGCACCGGCTGCGCGAGGTGCTGGTGGCGCGCCTGGCGCGCGAAAACCGCACCAAGGAGGCGGACGCCTGCTTCCGTTTCCTTCCGACGCGCGCAAAGCTCGACCTGATGGGCTGGGCGGAGGAAGACATCTTCGCGCATAGCTGACGGAACCCGGCGCGTCGGAAGGACGTTGGGGCCGGTCTATGGGGGCCGGTTCGTGGAGGGAGTGAGAGATGGCAGAGCGCAAACCGATAGAAAGCGCGCCCAAGGATGGCTCGAAGGTCACCATCCTGTGGAAGGACGGTGACGGCGTCGTCAACGAATCCATCGGCCAGTATCGCGACGGCGGCTGGTGGGTCTACACCGACAGCGACACGCAAAAGAAGGTCGATCCGACGAGTTGGCGTCCGGCATCGGGTGACGACGACGAATAAAGCCGGCGCTGGCGAGGCCGGCCGCTTTCCAATAGGTTTCATCCGTCGCAGTTGGAGGCCGATTCGGGGCGTGTGGCTTGGTTGGTCCTCCGCTAACGGAGGGATTGGCAATGGGAATTGAAAGCCTGCTCGTTTTCATCATCATCGGTGCGATCGCCGGCTGGCTTGCCGGACTGATCGTCAAGGGTTTCGGCTTCGGACTGGTCGGCAACATCGTCGTCGGCATCGTCGGCGCGCTGATCGCCGGCTGGATATTCCCAAGGCTGGGCTTTGCCGTAGGCGGCGGGATCCTTGCCGCGATCATCCACGCCACGATCGGCGCGGTGGTCCTGCTGGTGCTGATCAAACTGGTGAAACAGGCCTGATCTTCCAGCAGGCATCGGGGACGCGCCATGAAGCAGAACATGCTCTATGCCATCATCGGCGCTCTCGTGGTCGTGATCATAGCGCTCGGCATCTATGTCTATCGCGAGCAGACCAGGCCGAAAGGCGTCGAGCTCAAGATCGACGACAAGGGCATTTCGATCCAGCAGAATTGATCACGGCGGCCAGCCGCCGGCGCCGTGAGGGATAGACTGGCTTTGCGAGACGACATTGCGCCGGGGGGATTTCGGCCGGAGATACAGGGGCTGCGCGGGCTTGCCGTAGCCTTCGTGGTGATTTTCCATATCTGGCCGGCAGCGCTTCCCGGCGGCTATGTCGGGGTCGACATCTTCTTCGTCATCTCCGGCTTCCTCATCACCGGCCTGCTCACGCGCATGGCGCTCAGCGAAAACGGCATCTCGCTCGTCGGCTTTTACACGCGCCGGGTCAGGCGGCTGCTGCCGGCGGCGATCGTCGCGCTCCTGGTCACGCTCGCGGGAACGCTGCTGTTCGTGTCGGACGCGTGGTGGGAAGAAACCGCCAGGCAGGTGATCGCAAGCGCGCTCTACGTGCAGAACTGGCGGCTTGCCGAGCAGGCCGTGGATTATCTCGGCGCCGAAGACGCGCCGAGCCCCGTCCAGCATTTCTGGTCGCTGTCGATCGAGGAGCAGTTCTACATCGTCTGGCCGGTGCTGATGATCGCGTCGCTGTGGTGGGCCAGACGCCGCGGATATTCACCCGTGCAAATGCTCACCTTCGTGCTCGGCGTGGTCCTGGCGGGCTCGCTCGCGGCTTCCGTCGCCCTTACCCGATCCGATCCTGCATGGGCCTATTTCGTGACCCACACCCGGGTCTGGGAGCTGGCCCTTGGGGGATTGCTGGCACTGACCCTCGATCGGTTCCGTCCGAGCGCGCATATGCAGAATGCGATGGCTGTTGCCGGCATGCTGGCGGCGCTGGCATCGGCGGTGTTGTTTTCAAGATCGACCGATTTTCCAGGCTTCAAGGCGCTGCTGCCGACGCTCGGCGCGGCTCTGGTCATTGCGGCCGGCAGCGTGCGTGTGGGCCGCTTCCGCGGCCTGGATATCGTGGCGCTGCGCTATGCCGGCGACCGCTCCTATTCGATCTATCTATGGCATTGGCCGTTGATCATCTTCTATGCGGCGCAGCGCGGCTCGATCGGCCTGGTCGATGGCGTTCTGCTGATCATCGCCACCCTGGCCGTTTCCGATCTCTCTTATCGCTTCGTCGAGCAGCCCTATCGCCATTCGCGCTCGTCGCTGGCATGGCGGCCGTTGATCGACGGCACGGCGGCGATCGGGGTGTGCGTGGCGATGGCCGGCGGACTCGTCTATGCGGTCGACCGGCAGCCCATCGACACCAGCCAGATCGGAACGCCGAATTATCCGGGACCTGCGGCCTTGCTGGCGAACGCCGTCGTCCCCCAAGGCGTCAAGCTGCTGCCTCCCT
>NZ_RZTO01000375.1:0-5754 GCF_003997225.1 Mesorhizobium sp. M2C.T.Ca.TU.002.02.1.1 | reverse complement strand
GATCAGCCGGGACCAGTTGGTCCAACGTTACCATCTCGAGCGCGGTCTGTTCGGGGGCGGGTCGCTTCAACATGACCCAGTGAATCAAAAACCCCCGGCTAACGCCAGGGGTTTGTCAGCAGTCTGAGGGCGACGCGTTACGCGTCGCCCTTCATGCTTCAGACGACAGGAGATAGCTCAGGCCGCTTCTTCCTTGTCGTCATCGTCGGACTCATCGGCGTCGTCTTCATCCTCGTCGCCATCTTCATCCTCCTCGTCGGACTCATCGTCGCCCGAGGCTTTGGCTTCTTCGTCGGCGTCATCGTCTTCGTCGTCATCTTCCTCCTCGTCGTCCGACTCATCGTCGGCCGAGGCCGTGGCTTCCTCGTCATCGCCTTCTTCCTCGTCGTCTTCGGAAGGATCGGCGGATTCGACCGCTGCAGCGGCGGCATGGTCGAGGAGGTTTTCGGAAGCGGCTTCGATGCCCTCGGCGGCGGCCGGGGTCTCTTCAATCAGGTCGATATCGTCAACGGAATTCATGGCATGCCTCCGTGGTTTGGGGAACGCCTTGTTGTCCCATGCGGAGGTCATCGCCGTATGACTGTAAGCCGGCTCCGGCGCATTAAATTTCGGGCGCCGAATTCTCGAGGAATGCCCGCATCCTAGCGAATGCGGGCAAGTTCGAAGGCGCTATTTTTTGCGCTATCAGCCGACGATTTTTGAAAAATCCGCGACCTGATCGGTGGCGGTCCGGATGCGGGCGAGCAGCGCCAGACGGTTGGCGCGCACGGCCTGGTCCTCATCATTGACGAGAACGCCTTCAAAAAATGAATCAACCGGTTCGCGCAACACGCTAAGCGCCAGCATGGCGGCGGAAAAATCTTCGTTTTGAATCGCTTGGCCGGCTTCCTTCTCGGCCTGATTCACCGCGGCAAAGAGCTTCTTTTCCGCTTCCTCGCGGAACAGCGCCGGCTGAACAGTCTCGGCGACGAGGGTTTTCTTCTTCTCCTCTGCGGCCAGGATGTTGGCGGCGCGCTTGGTGCCGGCGAGCAGGTTCTTGCCCTCCTCGGTGTCGAGCAAGGAGCCCAGCGCCTCGACGCGGCGCACGATCTGCAGGAGGTCGTCGGACTGCGGCGTGATGACGGCATCGATCAGATCGTGCCGTGCGCCCTGGTCGCGGAGGTAGACCTTCAGGCGGTCATGGAAGAAGGCAAGGAGGTCGGACGACTGATCCGCGCCGCCTTTGAAGTTTGCAAAAGACTTGGCGAAAACAGACGTCAGCGACAGACGAATGCGGTTCTCGATGAGGATCCTGACCACGCCGAGCGCGGCTCGCCGCAGAGCGAACGGGTCCTTCGAGCCGGTGGGCTTTTCATCGATCGCCCAGAAGCCCGTCAGCGTGTCGAGCTTGTCGGCGAGCGCGACGGCAACCGAGGCCGGATCGGTCGGCACACGATCGGATGGGCCCTGCGGCTTGTAGTGTTCCTCGGCGGCTGCGGCCACCGATGCATGCTCGCCTTGCAGCAGCGCGTATTTGCGGCCCATGGCGCCTTGTAGCTCAGGGAACTCGCCGACCACTTCGGTCTGCAGATCGGCCTTGGCGAGCACCGCCGCGCGGACGACGAGCGCGGGATCGGCGCCAACGACCGGCGCCAGTTCTTCCGCCAGCCGCTTGATGCGCTCGACGCGCGCGCCCTGCGTGCCCAGCTTGGCGTGGAAAGTCACGTTCAGATGATCGAGCCGCGCCATGCGCTGATCGAGCGGCTTCTTCAGATCCAGGTCGAACTTCGCCGCCGATTCCCGAAGCTGGTCGAGGTCGGGCAGGTCGCCCTGGTCGGTCTTCCAGAAATAGAGCGCATCGGACAGGCGCGCGCGCACCACCTTGCCGTTGCCGTAGGCGATCTCTTTGCCGCCATCGTTCGCCTCGATGTTGGCGACGAGGATGAAGCGGTTCGAGAGGTCCTCGCCCGCGCCCTGCGGCCGTGTGACGAAGCACTTCTGGTTGGCGCGGATGGTGAGGCGGATCACCTCGCCCGGAATGGTGAGGAAATCCTGCTCGAACTCGCCCATCAGCACGACCGGCCATTCGACCAGGCCGGAGACTTCCTCCAGCAGGCCCTCGTCCTCGACCAGGTCGAGGCCGTTGGCGAAGGCGATGTTGCGGGCGTCGTGAAGAATGATTTCCTTGCGCCGGTCGGCATCGAGCACGACCTTGGCCGCTTCGAGCTTCGCGACATAGTCGTCGAAGCGGCGCACGGTGATGGCACCCGGCGCGTGGAAGCGATGGCCATAGGTGACGTTGCCGGCGCGGATGCCGTCGATCTCGAAATCGACCACCACCGGCTCCTCGGTCTCCGGGCCGAAGGTGCAGACGATCGACTGCAACGGCCGCACCCAGCGCAGCGAGCCAGGTTTCGCCGAAGCCGGCCCCCAGCGCATCGACTTCGGCCAGGGGAAATTCTTGATGATGCCCGGGACCAATTCGGCGATGATCTCTTCCGCCGCCCTGCCCGGCTTCGAGATGTGGGCGACATAGAAGTCGCCCTTCTTCGGATCGGAATGGACATGCGCCTCGGCGATCGACGAAAGCCCGGCCTTGCGCAGGAAACCCTGCACCGCCTGCTCGGGCGCCGTGGTCGAGGGACCCTTGATCTCCTCGCGGATGTCCTTGGAGCGCGGCGTCAAGCCCCTTATGTCGAGCGCCAGGCGCCGCGGCGTCCAGTATTCGCGCGCCGCTTCATAGGTCAGACCCGCCTCGACCAGACCGTCGGTCAACATCTTCCTGAGGTCGCCGGCAGCCTTGCGCTGCATGCGGGCTGGGATTTCCTCGGAGCGAAGTTCCAAGAGCAGGTCAGGCATAGTTAAGCTCCCCACCCTCCCCTTGATGGGGAGGGTCGGCGCGTAGCGCCGGGGCGGGGTGGCGGCCTCTCAGCCGCCAATACCTTCGGCACCATCGCGCAGATGCAGGTGTGATTTCCGTTCTTCCACCGCCGCATAAATTGTATCGAGCACGGAATCCAGTTCGTTTTTTATCTCGTGGTTCCAGAAGCGGACGACGCGATAGCCCTGGCTTTCAAACCATCGTGTCCGAACTTCATCATGCCGCAGCTGATCATCAGCGCTGTGATGGGAACCGTCCACTTCGACAATCAGCTTCAGCCGATGCGAGATGAAATCTGGATAGTAGGCGCCGACTGACGCCTGTCGGCGGAAATGTGTCCCTTCGACCGGGATGCGCCACAGGTGCCGCCACAGCAATCGTTCTTCGTCCGTCATCAAGGCGCGGAGCCTTCGTGCGGACTGCAACTTGAAACGGTCAAGTTTTGGCATAGGGAAGCGCCAGTCACCCCCACCCGCCGCTTCGCGGCGACCTCCCCCATCAAGGGGGAGGTAGAAGCGCATAGCAACTCGGCCGGCCGCTGTCACCCGCTAACGGATCGCCTCTTCAAGCGATTTGACGGAATTTTTCAGCCCGCTGTCGGGACGCGGCGAAGCCGGTCGTCCTTGGAGCAGACCATCCCATGAACCGAACGCTGCGCTGAAGCGACAAACGCTCAGGCAGAGACCTATTGGCTGAACGACGATGAAGACGGCATCGAGAACCCTGCAGATCCTGGCGCTCAGCGCCTGCTTCGCCGCCCAGGCGCATGGCACGATCACGATGCCGGGGGTCAGGCAGGCCATGCGCACGATCGACGGCGCCACGGTGCAGATCGTGTTGCCGGCCGGCGCCGCCACCGAGGTCGTGAAGGCTGTGTCGGCTTAAGCCGCCGCCAGCCCGCCCGCCCGCGTCTTCAGGAACGCCTCGCCGCAGGCCTTGGCGAGATTGCGCACGCGCAGGATGTAGCTCTGACGCTCGGTGACCGAGATCACGCCGCGCGCGTCGAGCAGGTTGAAGACGTGGCTTGCCTTGATGCACTGGTCGTAGGCCGGGAAGACCATGCGGTGCATCGGCAGATTGTCGCTCGGCTTCGGCGTACCGGCATCGAGCAGCGCCTTGCACTCGGCCTCGGCGTCCTCGAAGTGCCTGAGCAGCATCGCGGTGTTGGCGAATTCGAAATTGTGGCGCGAATATTCCTGCTCGGCCTGCAGGAAGACGTCGCCGTAGGTGACCTTCTCGGCGCCCTCTCGGCCGTTGAAGTTCAGGTCGTAGACATTGTCGACGCCCTGCACATACATGGCGAGCCGCTCCAGCCCGTAGGTCAGTTCGCCGGCCACCGGCGCGCATTCGATGCCACAGACCTGCTGGAAGTAGGTGAATTGCGAGACTTCCATGCCGTCGCACCAGCACTCCCAGCCAAGCCCCCAGGCGCCCAGCGTCGGGCTTTCCCAGTCGTCCTCGACGAAGCGGATATCATGCAGCAGCGGATCGACGCCGATCGCCTCGAGCGAGCCGAGATAGAGCTCCTGCAGGTTCGGCGGATTAGGCTTCAGGATCACCTGATACTGATAATAATGCTGCAGGCGGTTCGGGTTCTCGCCGTAGCGGCCGTCCTTCGGGCGGCGGGACGGCTGCACGTAAGCGGCGTTCCAGCGCAAGGGGCCCAGCGCGCGCAAGGTGGTCGCCGGATGGAAGGTGCCGGCGCCGACCTCCATGTCGTAGGGCTGCAGGATGAGGCAGCCATAGTCCGCCCAGTAATTGTGCAAGGTCAGGATCAGCCCCTGGAAGGAGCGGCTGGGATGCATGTGGGCGGGGATCTCGGTGGTCACGGCGGCCTCGGAAAGCGCAGGATGACGCTTCCCTAGTTGCCGGGCCGGCAAGCGTCAAGGCAGCGCCACACATCCGAGGAGGTTGAACGCTTTGCCGCCGGCTGGCCCATTGCCGGCGAACGGCGGTGACCCTTTGCTCTGTCGAGTTCTAATAGCGAAGGTTCCGTCATGCCCGGTCCACTCACCGTCCGACCCGTCACGAGGCAGGATTACGAGCAATGGCTGCCGCTATGGGACGGCTACAACGCGTTTTACGGGCGCTCCGGGCCGACGGCGCTTGCCGGCGAAATCACGCAGATGACATGGTCGCGTTTCTTCGATGCCTACGAGCCGATGCATGCGCTGGTGGCCGAGCGAGGAGGCAATCTGCTCGGCCTCGTCCACTATCTCTACCACCGCTCGACGACGTCGATCGCGCCGAACTGCTATTTGCAGGATCTCTTCGCCACGCAGGCCGCGCGCGGCCAGGGCGTCGGCCGGGCGCTGATCGAGGGCGTCTATGAGCGCGCCGGGCAAGCGGGCGCCAACCGCGTCTATTGGCTGACGCATGAGACGAACCACACGGCGATGCAGCTCTATGACAAGGTCGGCGAGAAGCCCGGGTTCGTCGTTTATCGCAAGATGTTTTAGGGCACCGGAGTTTTGACCGGTCGGCCCTGTTTGGGTTGGCAGGCGCCATGCCTTGGAGATTAGCCGAAACGCCCATCGCGATCGTCATTCCAGGGCGGAGCAGCCGCGAAGCGGCGTCGCGGAGACCCTGGAATCCATGCCGTTACCTTCGCCAAGGCGTGCAACGGCTCAGAATTCTGCACCGTGGCGACGCTTCCAAGTCACGGCATGGATCCTCGGGTCTGCGCGCGTCGCTTCGCTCCTTGCTCCGCCCGTGGATGACGATCGCGACGCCAAACCGAAACGAAAACGGGGCTCGATGAGCCCCGTCAGACTGCTGACAAACCCCTGGCGTTAGCCGGGGGTTTTTGATTCACTGGGTCATGTTGAAGCGACCCGCCCCCGAACAGACCGCGCTCGAGATGGTAACGTTGGACCAACTGGTCCCGGCTGATC
>NZ_RZTO01000374.1:0-5757 GCF_003997225.1 Mesorhizobium sp. M2C.T.Ca.TU.002.02.1.1 | reverse complement strand
CCCGTGTACCAGGTCCAGCCGCCGCGGCCGCCCTTGCCTTCGCCGGCATAGATGTCGGCGGCCACGACATAGGGCTCGACGCGATAATGCTCGGCCGCCGCCTCGTCCGAGGCGTGGTTGACCGGGTTCAGCATCGAGAAGCAGCGATAGGCCTCGTCGGTGCGGCCCATTTCGGCCAGCGCGATCACGAACCAGGTGGCGGCATGGGTGTACTGGCCACCATTCTCGCGCACGCCCGGCGGATAGCTCTTGATGTAACCGGGATCCTTCTCGCTCTTCGAGAAGGGCGGCGTGAACAGCTTGACGATCTTGAGCTCGTCATCGACCAGCATCTCGGTCGCCTGTTCCATGGCCGTCGTCGAACGGGCCGGATCGCCCTCGCCAGACAGCACGCTCCAGGACTGGGCGATCGAGTCGATCTTGCACTCGTCGGAGTTATGCGAACCGAGCGGCGTGCCGTCGTCGAAGCTGCCGCGCCGGTACCATTGGCCGTCCCAGGCGGTGCTTTCCAGGGCCCGCTTCAGCGCATCCGCGTGCTTGGACCAGGCCTGCGCCCGCTTGGTGTCGCCCTGCCCCTTGGCGACAGGCGCGAAGTCGGTGAGCGTCTTCAGCAAGAACCAGCCCAGCCACACGCTCTCGCCCTTGCCGCCCTCGCCGACACGGTTCATGCCGTCGTTCCAGTCGCCGCCGAGGATGAGCGGCAGGCCGGCGGGGCTGCTGCGCTTGATCGCCAGATCGAGCGCCCGCGCGCAATGGTCATAGAGCGGCGCGGTGTTCTTGGTGACTTCCGGCGTGAAGAAGGCGTCGTGCTCGCCCTCGCTGAGCTCCTGCCCGTCGATGAAGGGCAATTGCTCCTTGAGGATGCCGGCATCGCCCGTCACCTCGATGTAGCGGGCCGTCGCGTGCGCCAGCCAGACGACATCGTCCGAGATCATGGTGCGCACCCCGGCATTGGTGCGCGGCAGCCACCAGTGCTGCACGTCGCCTTCCGGGAACTGGCGGCGCGCGGCATTGAGGATCTGGTCGCGCGCCAGCTTCGGGTCGTGCGCCAGAAGGGCGAGCGTGTCCTGCAGCTGGTCGCGGAAGCCGAAGGCGCCGCTCGCCTGGTAGAAGGCCGAGCGCGCGCGGATGCGGCAGGCCAGGCTCTGGTAAGGCAGCCAGTGGTTGACCATGGCGTTCATCGCCTCGTCCGGCGTCTCGACCTGGATGGTGTCGAGGAAGCCGCGCCAGGCGCGTTCGTTGTCGGCCAGGCGCTGGTCGAAATCCTTGCCGCGATGGATCTGCGCCAGCGCGCTTGCCTCGGCGGGCGTGGCCGCGTCGCCAAGCAGCCAGAGCAGCGTGACATCGCCGCCGGCCGGAATGTCGATGTCGCTGGCGAGAACCGCGCAAGGATCGTCGCCCGCCTCGATACGGCCGGAGAGCGCAACCCCGCCGAGCACGGCCTGCGGATATTCGGTCGTGCCGTGCCTGCCGATGAATTCGGAGCGGTCGGCGGTCACCGAATGGACCGGATGACTTGCCGCCAGGAAGGCGACGCGCTCGCCGAAGTCGAGCCCATAGGGGTTCTGCGCCAGCATGGCGCCGGTCGCTGCGTCCCGGGAGGGCACGATGGTCGCCGCGGTGCGCGAGCGATGGCCGCCCAGCACCCACTCGGCATAGGCGTAAATGCGCAGCCGCGCGGGCGCCGGACCGGCATTCTGGATGCGCAACCGCGTGATCTTCACCGGATCAGTCGGATCGACCACCTGCGTCAGGTCCATCGACAGCGGCCCGCGCTTCGAGCGGAAGGTGGAGAACCCCTGCCCGTGCCAGGTCTCGTAGGTCATCGACGGATCGCGCACCACTGCCGCCATCGGCGAGAACGCCTTACCGCTCAGCTGGTCATAGATATAGAAGCCCTCGCCCGGCCGGTTCGACACCGGATCGTTCGACCACGGCGTCAGCTGGTAGTCGCGGCTGTTGCGGCTCCAGGTGAAGCCAGCGCCTTCCGCCGAGACGTGGAAACCGAAGGAGGCGTTGGAGATCACGTTGATCCAGGGCTGCGGTGTCACACGCCGTCCGGTCAACCGCGTCACATAGTGGCGACCGTCGCCGTCGAAGCCGCCAAAGCCGTTCCACAGGCTGAGACCGCTGCCATCGGCGGCGATATCGCCTCCACCCTGGCTTGCCGGCACCGGCAAGGGCAGCGGCGGAGCAGGTTCGCGCGGCGAACCGCCCTCCGCCTGCAGCAAGGCGTCGCGCGCCTGGAGCGCGGCCGTCTCGGCGCGTTCGAGCTGATCGAAGATCGTGCCGTTGCGGGTGTGAAGAACCACCCGCGCGACCGACAGCAGGGTCTTGTAGGTCGGCTCGTCCATCAGGTCGCGGCGCACCGCGAAGATGTGCTGGCGAGGCCCGAGCTCACGGCCGCGCAGGCGGCTGTTCTCGCACAGCGTCTCCACCGCGCGCTGCAGGTCCTGCACATAGGACGAGGCCTGCTCGTTGACGACGACGAAGTCGATCATCATGCCGCGGGCACGCATGTATTCCTGGAAGCGCAGCGCCTGGGCGACGATCTCGAGATCGGCGACGTCGCCGATGCGCACGAGGAAGATCGGGAAATCGCCGGAGATGCTGGTCGGCCATAGGCTCGACTGACGGCCGAGGCCGGACGCGATGGATTCGGCCGGCAGGCGCAGGAACGGATCGGGATAGATCAGGTATCGCGCCAGCTTCTGCACATTGGCGGCGTCGGTGAGGCTGAGCCCCAGATGACGCGTCTGCACCTGGCTGCGCGTCCAGGCGAGCATCGCCTGGCGGGCGAAGCTCTCCTGGTGGTCGAGACGAGCGATCGCCTCGTCGAGCTCCGAGCGATCGGCGCCGACGGCGGTCCAGAAGGTCAGCGAGATCTTCTTGTTGGCCGGCACGCGGACCTGGCGGCGCAGCGCCGCAACTGGGTCCAGCGTGAAGCCCTGGCTGCCGGAAAGCCTGACGCCGGGGTCGAAGGCGACGGCATCGGCGATGGTGCGGCCGCGGCCGATGAAGGCGCGCCGGTCGGTTTCGGCCTCGGCATCGCGCGACGGGCCCGACGGGTCGGTGACGAAATGCACCATGGTGAGATCGGGATCGTTCTTGTCGCGCTTGCGCCGCGTGGCGAAGATCGCGCCATTGTTCGGCGCGATCTCGGTCTCGACGAACATCTTGGAGAAGGCCGGATGGGCGTTGTCGGAAGCCTCATTGCCGAGCACCAGTTCGGCGAAAGAGGTCACCTCGATATGCCGGTCGGTCGGGCCATCATTATAGAGCGTGATGCGGCGGCCTTCGCCATTGCCTTCGGAAATGACGATGCATTCGACTTCGGAACGCAGCGAGCCGACGGACTTGGTGAAGCTCGCCTTGTCGTCGCCGAACAGCGTCTGGACGCGTTCGCCCTCGGCGCGCTTCGGTTCCGCTGTGGCCGACCACCAATCGCCCGTCGCGGTGTCGCGCAGGAAGATGTAGGAGCCGAGGCGATCCTCGCTCGGGTCCGGCTGCCAGCGGGTGACGGCAAGCTCGCCGAAGCGGCTGTAGCCGGAGCCCGTCGCGGTGACCATGACCGAATAGCGGCCGTTGGACATGACGTTGGTTGCCCGCAGCGCCTTGATGGGATCGAGGATGATGCGGCTGTCCGGGCTTTCGGCCTCGGTCTCGTCCTTGGCGCGCTCGTCGGCTTCCGTCCTGACGGTTGCGGTCGGAATGTCGCGCGGCGCCTTCTCCTGCAAGAGAAGCTCGGCCGACTCGATCACCGGATCGCTGTGGAAACGCTCACGCAACCGGCCTTCGAAGATGGCGTCGGCGACGGCGGCGATCGACATGCCGGAATGGTGCGCCATGTAGTTCTGCACCACGGCGTGGTCGGTGCCTTCGGGCACGCGCTGCGGCGTGAAATCGACCGCGTCGTAGAAACCGTGGCGGCCAAGGGCGCCGATCGAGCGCAGCCGCTGCAGGTTCTGCACCGCCTCGCGTGGGCTGAACTGCGCGGCCAGGATCGTCGCATAGGGCGCGATCACGGTGTTCTGGCCAAGGCCGCGCTTCAGGCCGAGGCCGGGCACGCCGAAATTGGTGTATTGATAGGTGAGCTCGCGGTCGCGGGCGTTGTAGGCCGCCTCCGAAATGCCCCAGGGCACGTTCTTGGAACGCGCATACTGGATCTGGCGCTTGATGATGAGCTTGCTGGTCTGGTTGAGGATCGAGCCCTGCGGCTCCTTCATCACCAGCGGCGGCATCAGATACTCGAACATCGAGCCCGACCAGGACATCAGCGCGCCCTGGAAGCCGATCTCGACGATCGGGCGTCCCAGACGGAACCAGTGCTCGGTCGGCAGGTCGCCCTTGGCGATGGCGAACAGGCTGGTGAGCCGCGCCTCGGAGGCAAGAAGGTCGTAGCAGCTCTCGTCGAGCTGTCGGTCCTCGACGCGGTAGCCGATCGAGAGCAGCTTGCGCTCCTGGCGCATCAGGAAGGAGAAATCCATCTCGAAGGCATAGCGGCGGCAGCGCTCCCGCAGGGCGAGCAGCTTGGCGCGCAACGCGGCGACGGCGCTCTCGTCATTGTGCGAATCGTGCACATGCGCCTCGCAGGTCGCCTCGAGCCTCGCCGCCCAGTCGGCGATGACATCACTTTTCGGCGAGGCCGCCTCGGTGTGGATGGCGGTGGCGAGCTTGCGGATCTCGCCGGCGAGCACGGCAAGGTTGATAGTGCGGATCGACGCCATTTCGGGCTGCGCCTTGATGGTCGCAACCGCGCGACGCATGCCGTCGAGACGGTCGGCCAGGCGCTGGCGCAGCGGCCGCAACTGCCGGCGGTCGTCCGGCAGCTCGTCCAGGCTTTCGTCGAGAATGGTGACGGTGTCGATGATGCCTTCGAAATCGCCCTGCAGATGCACCGAGGGCGCCTCGGCCCATTCGGCGCAGGAGGCGGCAACGGCGACCAGATGTCCGGCGAGATTGCCGCTGTCGACCGCGGAGATATAGAGCGGATAGAGCGGCTTCAGCGTCGTCGTGTCGTACCAGTTGTAGAGATGGCCGCGTTCGCGCGGCATGTTCTCGATGGTCGTCATCGTGGCGTCGATGCGGGTGATGGCGTCCGACAGGCTGATCCAGCCGAAATCGCGCGCCGACACCACCGACAGCAGATAGACGCCGATATTGGTCGGCGAGGTGCGCGGCGCCACCACCGGCGCCGGGCTTTCCTGGAAATTGTCCGGCGGCAGGTGATGCTGCTCGGGCGTGACGAAGGTCTCGAAATAATGCCAGGTGCGGCGCGCGAAGGTGCGCAGCGCGTGGATGTCGGCGGTCGAGATGCGCAGCCTGTCCTCTGTCTCGGCCGAACGGCTGATCCAACAGGCGACGGCGGGGGAAGCGATCCAGAAGATGGCGAAGAAGAAGGCGACGAAGGCGCCGGTGGAATCGGCAAGCACCGGAATGGCGAGGCCGACGACGCCGACGATCACCGCGCCATACATCATGCCGTAATAGGCGCCGAGATCGTTGCCGCCCTTGGCCGCCTGCGAGGCGGTGCGCCATTCGAGCAGGTTCTGGCGGCTGACGAAGAGCCGGTAGATGGTGCGGATGATGGCGTCGCCCATCATCCAGGCAAGATGCGCCATCAAGAGCACTTTCAGCGCCACCAGCGCGGTGCCGAACACGGTGTCGCGCGCCAAAGCGGAGAAATGGCCGCGCGGCGTCTGATCGCCGCTCTTCGGCAGGATGCCGTTCACGATGTCGAAGGTCGGCGCCATGAAC